>JAFEDV010000038.1 GCA_018241475.1 Pseudomonadota bacterium
GTCGCTCAACAATTCGCCGACCGTCACAGATCCTTGGAATACGCTGCCGGCATGGGGCTATCCCTACACTGACTCGGGTGTGGCGCCGGGACCTGCCGCCAGCCCGCAAATCGCCGGCGGCTTTGCTCAAAACGTCATCGGCCTTAACGGCTACATGTGGTGGAACGGCGCGGTCTATTCCGAACTCGGCTTCTATTGGTCGCCGGACGCATCGTTCCTGAACACCATGGGCGTGCCGCCGGGCGAGACCAATCAGATTAGCGGCGCCGCGCCCTATGTGCGCGTGGCCTACCAGGGCAATGCCGGAGATCACAATTTCGAAGTCGGCGCCTTCGGCTTCTTCAGCGACGTCTACCCCGGTCGCGACCACAGCGCCGGCACGACCGATCGCTATCGCGATTGGGGCCTGGACGCTTCTTACCAGCTGACCAAGAGCGGCGGCGACATGTGGACGCTGAACGGCCGCTACACCTATGAGCAGCAGCGACTGAACGCCAGCGCCATTCTCGGTCTCGCCGCCAATCGCGATAATTCGCTCAACGATCTGCGCGCCGATCTTTCCTACTACAATCACAATGGCTTTGGCGCGAGCGCGGGCGTGTTCGACACCTGGGGATCGTCAGACGCGCTGCTCTATGCCGACAGCCGCACCAATTCGCCGAACAGTTCCGGGATCATGTTGCAGGCCGACTTCACGCCGTACGGGGGCGGTCACTCGCCGTTCGGCCCGCGCTTCAACGCGCGGCTCGGCCTGCAATATGTCTATTACACGGAATTCGACGGCGCCCGCCACAATTATGACGGCGCCGGCCGCGATGCGTCAGCCAACAACACGTTGAGGATCTTCGCATGGGTCGCCTACTGACTTCACTCGCGGGCGCGCTGGCTCTGGCATTGGTCGCGCCCGCCATGGCGTCGGCGCAGGACGCGGCGCAGGGGAGGGCAGTCTTTCAGGCCAATTGCGCGGTCTGCCACCAGGCGACAAGCAATGGCCGGTCCATGATCGGTCCGAACCTCTTCGGCATCGTCGGCAGGCGCGCGGCATCCATGGCGGGCTTCGCCTACTCGGCAGCGCTGCAGCATTCGGGCATTACCTGGACGAATGACGAGCTGCTTGCTTACGTGCAGGCGCCGGCGCGCATTGTGCCGGGCAACCGCATGCCCTATGCCGGCCTGCACAATCCGCAACAGGCCGCCGCGCTCGTCGCCTATCTCGCCACGCTGCACTGAACGCCGACGGCTCGCTTTCCGCCTGCAAGTCCGCCTAGACTGCCGGGAGCAGCGGTGGGGGCGCAGATGGTCATCCAGCCTGACACGGAAACATTGCTCGCCGTCGTGCTCGGGGCCGCGCTCGCCACCGCTGGGGGCTTCAGCGAGCGCCAGTTCGAGCGATTGGTCCAGCGCCGTGAGAAGGAGCGGTCCGCCGCGCTTCTGTTCGGCGAACTCCTGAACGCCATGCGCCTTATCGTGACCCTGGCCGGCGAAGCGCGTGGCCGCGGCGATCCTTACGGCCCCATCACGCTCCGTTTCGTTCGCGGCGCTCGCCGCGAAGTCGAAATCTACGACCGCAACCGCGAAACGCTGCTCGATCTGCGCGATCCCAACGTCCGCGCCCGCATCAGCGTGCTCGTGGCGCGTCTTTCGTTTTCGCTGGACGGTGTTCTCGATGCGCACGGCGAAATCGCCGCGGCCGAGCCGAATCTGCGCACGCTTCCAGCCGACGATCCGTCTCGCGCTGAGATCGAGGCCCATCTCGCGATGTGCAAGGAATCCCGCCGCACTGCCTTCGATTTCGCGCTGGAATCGTCACGCGAGATCACGCCGCTGCTCGAGCAGTTGGCGCCGTTGGCAAGGCAGAATTTCGGCATCGCTGAAGCCGTCGTGCGCGAACAATAGCGCGGCGCCTCTGCCCGCCGGACGTTGCGTCAGCCTTGACGATTGCATCGCCTGCGCCGAAACACGCAAACCAACCCAAGGAGCAAAGGCCCATGGCCCAACTCGGCTACGTCTGTGTCGGCGTCAACGACTTCGATCGCGCCTGCGCGTTCTACGACGCGCTCGCGGCTGAACTCGGCGGCAAGCGCCTCTTCCCGACGCCGCACGGCCAGATGTATCGCCTCGGCTCCGGGCCGATGATCATGGTCACGCGCCCCTATAACGGCGAGCCCGCCACGGTCGGCAACGGCAATATGCTCGCCATCAATGTCGACTCGCAGGAAGACGTGGCGCGCATCTACGACAAGGCCATCTCCTTGGGCGCCACGTGCGAAGGCAAGCCCGGCCCGCGCATGCAGTTCGGCGACTTCGCCTATTTCCGCGACCTCGACGGCAACAAGTTCGCCGTCTTCTTCAGCGCGCAGCAGAAGAAGCAATAAGTCACGCCAAGAGCGGAGCGCGGGTGTCCCGCCCGCGTTTCGGCGCATGTTCGTGCCAAGCACGATGCAGGCAGGTGGGAGCGCGCGCCCCCTGGCGCGCATGCCTGCAAACGCCGAAACTGTGGAAACGTCGCGCGGCAGGGGGCGCGCGCTCTCGCTTAGCGGCGATGCTGCAAGCACGGCGCCGCGTTCTCATCGAGGAAGAGCGTTGGTCCTGCGTTCCGGCGCCCAAAATCGGGGGATTGGCATCGTGCCAATCCCACAGATTTCGAGCAAAGATCCCTTTGCCATCAACGAAAGCGCGTTTTGCAATCCGACCGGTCGCGAACGCGTTTATGATGCCCGCGTCTCTTGTCGGGAGGCTGAGGTCGACAACAGCATTCAGTTCAGGAGATGTGGTTTGAGTGTGATGCGGAAGAAGTTCGCGAGAATGGGCGCCGCAGTTTCGAGGAGAGAAAACGAAACTCGAAAGCTCCAGGCAGAGATGTTGTGCTTTGCCTGCACATCGTCCGGCAAGGAAGATTAGGCGCCAAGGGCGCTCGAGAACCCCAGCGTCGCGGGGACCGGTCGGGAGGCAATCCCGTTCAGCGAAGAGCAAGCGCCGGTCTTCATCGACAAGGCTTCCGTTATCGAAGCTTAGTCGGCCTGTCTCAATCAACGCATGGCCCCTCGCGGCTCCGTAGGAACGCCACTGAGTCTTCTCCGGTCGAAAAAACAGATCACGCGGGGCGCGCAAGCGGCAAAACCCCAACTACCTTTTCCTGCGCAAGCTTCTTGCGCGCCCCGCTCTCCCAATTTTGAGAGCAGAACTTTGAATTGGCTTTTCCAGTCGAGGATCAGCAGATGATGACTCTTGCCTCACAGGGAGCCTTCCAGGTCGCTCTTGTGTGGCGCAAGCATAAGGGCGCGACATCCCTTCACGCACCCGCCCATCGCCGCACGGCATTTGCGATCTCGATCGGCGCCGCATCGGGAAATGGCGACACGCAACTCACGTTGATCTCGCACAGCGCAAAAGCGCTGCGGCCGGCCGAAGCGCGCCCTCGGACCAGGAAGTCCGCATCCCACAGGGCCGGCAGCATCGCGGTCTCCAGTCCCAGCAGCGCCTTCGCCGCCGGAATCCAATCCTTATGCATGCTCTCGCGCAGATTCCCGAACGCTGGTTCGTCAGAGGCGAACATGGTCTTGGCGCTGTTCATCGCAAACGCCGGCCTTCCACCATCCGCGCGCGGGGCTTGACGCGCAAACCCGATGACGCGATCGAACGAAAGATAGCACCGAACCATGCCCTGCCCGGCTGCGTGAAATTCCTGGTCAATCAAGCGCCCGCCGTTCGCAAACGCCGGCGTCACTTGCTCGACCAGGCCCTCCCATGAAAGGCCGTCGACACGATCGTCCGATGCGAATTGCACCGAAAACGCGCCGCCCCGCGCCGCCACTTTCATCACGCCTTGACCGTCATTGCCGCGGTGCGGCTTCAGCACGCGCGGACCGGCGTCGACCTTCGCGGGAAACCGCGCGCGAAAATCCGCCAAATCGTCATAGCGATCCGTATCCGAACCCCAGCCCAGCGCGCGCGTCGTAAACAGCACATCCTTCACGCCCATCTTTGCAATCACATCCGGATGCGCGCTTACCCACGTGCCGCGTCCCGCCGCCTCGCGCAGCAATGCGTCAACGACAGTGCGGTCGCGTCCGTCGGCGAGCGGATTGATCCACACCAGCGCGCCGGCGCAGTCGCGCAACGCCTCACGCGCCGCCTCCGCACGCTCCTCGAGGAAGACGATCGGCGCCGCCTTGAAGTGTGCGGCGCGCAACGCCTCCATCACCGGCCGCAGCCGCGCCTCGTAATGCGTCGGTGCGTCCGGTGAACGCCAGTCACCGCGCCACATCACTGCAATCTTTGTTGAACCGCCCATGGACCAAGCTCCTCCCCAAACGGGATGAGCGGAGCTTGGACGACAACCGTCTTCAGCCGGGCGTCCGCATAGGCCCGGCGACTTCTATTCTACTCTTTCCATTGCGGCGCGAAAGAGGGTTCAGATCTCGCGGTCTCCCGCGTCCTCAAGTACGGGCGCCAGTTCACCGGGCATCACGATCGCGCGCTCCGGCCCCAGTTCGCCCTCCCATTTGGCCACCACAGCAGTCGCCACCGAGTTACCGACGACGTTGGTGGCGCTGCGCCCCATGTCGAGGAAATGGTCGACGCCCAGGATGAGCAAGAGGCCGGCCTCAGGCATGCCGAACTGCGTCAACGTCGCCGCGATAACCACCAGCGACGCCCGTGGCACGCCAGCCATGCCCTTCGACGTCACCATCAACAGCAACAGCATCGACACCTGCTGCACGATGCTGAGTTCGATGCCGTACACCTGCGCAATGAAGATTACCGCGAAGGTGCAGTACATCATCGAGCCGTCGAGGTTGAAAGAATAGCCGAGCGGCAACACAAAGCCGGCGATTCGCCTGGAAATCCCAAACCGCTGCAATTCCTCAAA
>JAFEDV010000390.1 GCA_018241475.1 Pseudomonadota bacterium
ACGCCGTACAGGCGGTGGGCGTCGATCCGCAATCGGCGCCCGTGCTGGAAGAGGGGCCGCGCGAACTGCGCGGCGCCGCCCGCGCCGTCAACGCCATGCAGGCGCGCCTGCGTTCGCTCGTCGCCGACCGCACCAAGACGCTCGCCGCCGTCGCCCACGACATGCGCACGCCGCTGATGCGGTTGCGTCTCGCCGCGGAAAATGCGCCGCCCGAGCAGCGCGAACGCATGGCCAAGGAAATCGGCGAAGTGGAAGCGCTGGTGGCGTCCTTCATCGCCTTTGCCCGCGACGATCCGGCCGAAGAAGCGCGCGTGCGCGTCGACCTTACCGCGCTGCTGCAAAGCCTGGCCGACGATCACGCCGAACACGGGCGCGACGTCGCGTTCACCGGCGAAGACCGCGTCATCATCACCGGCCAATCGCTTGGCCTGAAGCGGCTGTTCGGCAATCTGATCGACAACGCGCTGAAGTACGGCGGCAATGCGCGTATCAAACTGCAACGCGGCGAAAGCGATGTCCTTATTGATGTCGAAGACAACGGCCCCGGCATCCCCGCCGATCAGCATGAAAGCGTGTTCGAGCCCTTTGTGCGCCTCAACGAAGAAGGCGCACGCGGCGCCGGTTTGGGCCTCGCCGCCGCCCGCTCCATAGCGCGCGCCCATGGCGGCGACGTGGTGATCCTCGACGGCGGCCCCGGCGCCCGCGTGCGCGTGACGCTGCCAGGTTAGGCGCTCATGAGCGTTTGAGTCTAAAGAGTGTGTGTTACTTTCGTTTCAGCTAACAGAGTTGTGCGCCAGCCTTTCCTCGTCCTCCCCCGCCAGGGGGAGGTGGCGCGTGCGCAAGCACGCGACGGAGGGGTGGACGCCGACGCTTGCACTGCATCAGCGCCGCCCCCTCAGTCAGCGCGCGCCGCGCTGACAGCTCCCCCTATCCGGGGGAGCACGAAGCGCGGCGTCCGGCGCATTTACGCCGATTCACACGCGCGCAATCCGGCTGGAAATTCGCAGCCGCGCTCGTACAGAGTCAACCACTTGCCCCGAAAAACATGCTGGATTGGCGCCGTCCAATTCGACCGGATTGAAACGCGCTTACGATGCATCCCATCCCTCACACGGGAGGTTCTCGAAGCATGCCGAGCCTTGTTGAACGTGAGGGCCGCGATCGAGCGTGAAAGCCAGCGGGGTCAATAACCGCTGGGGTCCATGGGACGAGGCAAGTCCATTGCAC
>JAFEDV010000391.1 GCA_018241475.1 Pseudomonadota bacterium
GAGGTCGGCGACCGCATCGCGGTTGCGCTGTTCGGCGGACCGGCGAAGGGGATCAACATTCGTCGCGCCACCGTCGAGGCCGAGATGCTGCCGACAGCGCATGGCGCTGTCGTCGAGCCGCGGGCCGATGGCGTCACCGCAGCCTTGGCTAACGGCGATCTGACGGTCACGCGCGGCGCTGGTCTGGTGGCGCGCGTCGCCGCGCCGCAGACGGCCACACAAGCGCAGCTCAGCGCGGCGCTGATGCAGACGACGACGTCGAACGCCGCAGCGCCGGATCAGCCGCAGCCCGCACTCACTCTCGTGCAAATCCGCCGCCGCCTCGACGAACTCGAGCGGCGCGCGGCGGACGAAGGCGTCATGCAAGGCGCGCCGATCGCCGCGCGCATGGAATTGGCGCGTTTCCTGCTGCAGAACGATTTCGCCGCCGAGGCGCTCGGCGCATTGCGTCTCGCCGCCGTGAACCAGGGCGATCTTGTCGAGATTGACCCCGAGTATCGGCTGATGCGCGGCGAAGCCAGCGTGATGATGGGGCACTATGCCGATGCCGACGCCGACTTGAGCGCGTCGGCGCTGATGCAGAATCCGTCGGCGGCCCTGTGGCGCGGCTATGCGGCCGCGCAGCGGCAGGACTGGAGCACAGCGCGTCAGCAATTGGAGGCGGGGGCCGGCGCCTTGGAAGAGCTACCTCCGTCGTGGCGCTCGCGCTTTCAGCTTGCGCTCGCGCGCGCCGCTTTCGAGCTGAACGACTACGCGGCCGCGCAGGCTGCGCAAAGCGCCGCCATGGGCCAGGCTGTCGATCCGCAAACGCGCGTGCAAGCGCAGCTGATCCAGGCTCGCATCGTCTCCGCCCAAGGCGACAACGCCAACGCCTTGCGCATGTTGGACGATCTTTCTCGTGCGCGCGACGAACAGACCGCGGTGCAGGCGAACCTGGAAGCTATCCGTCTTCGCCGCGCTGCCGGCGTCATACGGGCGGTCGACGCGGTCGAGCCGCTGGAGGCCCTGCGTTTCCGCTGGCGCGGCGATTCCGTCGAGTTGCAGACCGTCTCGATGCTGGGCGACGTCTACTCGGAGCTCGGCCGCTGGCGCGAGGCGCTGGCGACGATGCGCATCGCCGCCGATCGCTTCCCCAACGATCCTGCCGCCCGGCAGTTGCGGGCGGATATGTCGACACTGTTCGAGCGGCTGTTCCTCGACGGCGAAGCCGACCACATGCAGCCGATAGAAGCGCTCGGCCTGTTCTACGAATTCGCCGACCTGACCCCGGTCGGCCCCAACGGCGACCGTATCGTGCGCTTGCTCGCGGGCCGTCTGGTCAATGTCGATCTCCTGGAGCAGGCGGCGCAATTGCTGCAGCACCAGGTTGACGAACGTCTGCAAGGCATGGGCAAGGCGCAGGTCGCCGCCGATCTCGCCGCCATTTATCTCATGGATCACAAGCCGGATCGCGCGCTGGTGGCCATTGATACGTCGCGTCAGCCCAACATGCCTGCGACTCTGCTTGCAGATCGCCACATCCTGGAGGCGCGCGCGCTCTTGGATCTGGGTCGCCTCGATGCGGCGGTCGAACTGGTCGAGCGCGACCGCAGCGAGGATGCGCAGCGCGTGCGCGCCGAAGCAGCGTGGCGCTCTCATGACTGGGATCGCGCGGCCGCAGAGTTGCGCACGCTGCTTGCAATGCGTCGCGCTTCCGCGCCGCTCGACGAGGACGGGCGTCAAGAAGTCCTGCGCTTGGCGGTGGCGCTGACGTTGTCGGGCGACGATGACGCCGTACACGCCGTCTATCGCCAGTATGCGGGCGACATGGCGCATAGCGATGAAGCCGATCCGTTTGAGGTCATCGCCTCGGGGATTTCGGCGGATGGCGCGGCGATCCGCGATGTCGCGCGCGCGGTGGCGCGCACCGATCTGCTCGACCGCTTCATGCAGCGCATGCGCTCCGGCATGACGCAGCAGGCTGCCAATGCCGCGTCGCCGCAAACGCCCTCGCCGCCAACGCCCCCGAATGCGCCGACGCCCGCTGCGCCGCCGCCCGCGCAGGCGTCGCTGCCGCCGTCGCGATCAACGCCGCAAGCGGGGACGTGAGTGCGCAATTGACCGCACGCTGAGGCGGAGCGCCGGCTTCCAGCCGGCGCGTTTTCTCGCGGTCCGCAGCGACAACGCCCTTCGTTGTTCGAAACGGTGGATTGGCGGCGCGCAATCCGGCTGGATCGCGCATCGGACCGCGGGCGTCGCGCCCGCTCTTTTCTCCGCATAATCAAAGAGCGGGCAAAAGGACCAGTGCTTCAAAATACGGGGATTGCAAGCGCCCAATTCGACCGGTTTGAAACTCACGTACACTGAGCCTTATCCCTCACACGGGAGGTTCTCGAAGCATGCCGAGCCTTGTTGAACGTGAGGGCCGCGATCGAGCGTGAAAGCCAGCGGGGTCAATAACCGCTGGGGTCCATGGGACGAGGCAAGTCCATTGCAC
>JAFEDV010000392.1 GCA_018241475.1 Pseudomonadota bacterium
CGTGGTTGTCTACGACAGCCAGGGTCTCTTCTCAGCGGCCCGCGTCTGGTGGACATTCCGGGTGATGGGGCACGAAGACGTCGTCGTGCTCGACGGCGGCTTGCCGGCCTGGGAGCGCGGCGGCCGCCCGATCGAGACCGGGCCGCCGCAACAGCGCATGGAGCGCCACTTCACGGCGCGCTTCCGCGCCGACCTGGTGCGTAATCTGAACGATGTGCAGCGCATCGTCGCAAACGGCGGGGCGCCCATTCTCGACGCGCGCCCGCTTGCACGCTTTCGCGGCGACGCGCCCGAGCCGCGTGCGGGTTTGAGGAGCGGCCACATGCCCGGGGCGCGCAGCGTGCCGGCGGGATCGCTCGTGGACGAAAACGGCGCGCTGCGCAGCGCCAGCGAGTTGAGGAAGATCTTTGCCGACGCCGGGGCGGACATCGCTCGCGCCGCGGTCTGTACATGCGGCTCAGGCGTCACCGCAGCGATCATCGCGCTGGCGTTGGCGCGGCTGGGCCGTTGGGATGCGAGCATCTACGACGGCGCCTGGGCGGAATGGGGCGCCCACGACGACACCCCGGTCGCCATGGGCCCCGCGTGAGCAAGGCCGACCTCTCCAAGCTGCACGTTGAGACGCGCTTCGTCCATGCGGGCCGCAACGCCCCCGGCAATGGCGTCATCGTCAATCCCCCGCTGCAACGCGCCACCACGCTTCTCTTCGAGGACGCCGAAACGCTTTATGACGCGCCAAAGACCTACGCGATCGACGGCATGGCGGTGCAGGAAGCGCTCCGCGACATGCTCGTCGCGGTGGAGGGCGGCGCCGGCGCTGTGCTGGCGCCGTCGGGATTGGCTGCCTGCACGCTCGCCATTCTCACCGTCGCGCGCGCGGACAGCGAACTCCTGGTCGTCGATTCCGCCTACAAGCCCACGCGCAACTTCTGCACCCGAACGCTGCGCCGCTTCGGCGTCCGCCCGCGCTTCTACGATCCGCGCATCGGCGCCGGCATTGCCGAACTGATCGGCGAGCAGACGTGCGCGGTGTTCCTGGAATCGCCCGGCTCCCTGACCTTCGAGGTTCAGGACGTTCCCGCCATCGCGGCGGCTGGGCACGCCCGCGGCGTTCCGGTGCTGATCGACAATACCTGGTCGGCGGGCGTTTACTTCAAGCCGTTCGAACATGGCGCCGATCTGTCGATCCAGGCGATTAGCAAGTATCAGGGCGGACACGCCGACGTCTTTCTGGGTTCGGTTGGTTGCGCAACAACGGAATGGCAGCAGCGCGTTTGGGAGACCCATAAGCAACTCGGCATGAGCGTCTCGCCCGACGACGCCTTCCTGGCGCTGCGCGGCATGCGCACGCTTGGCGTCCGTCTGGAGCGCCAGGGCGCCTCGGCGCTGCGCATCGCGCAATGGCTCGCCGCGCGCCCGCAGGTGGTTGAGGTGCTTCACCCTGCCCTTTCAGGGGCGCCGGACCATGCGCTTTGGAAGCGCGACTTTACCGGCGCCAGCGGTCTGTTCGGCGTCGTGATAAAGGCGCCCCCGGAGCGCCTGAAGGCCATGCTCGAAAGCCTGAGGCTTTTCGCAATGGGCTGGTCGTGGGGCGGCTATGAAAGCCTGATCACCCCCAGCGATCGGCAAATCGTCCGCACCGTGCGCAAGTGGAGCGCCGAAGGCGCGACCCTGCGCCTCTACATCGGTCTCGAACACCCGGACGATCTGATCGCTGACCTCGAACAAGGGTTCGCGAGATTGGCCTGAGTGGCGCGCCCAGCAGGACTCGAACCTGCAACCGCCCGCTTAGAAGGCGGGTGCTCTATCCAGTTGAGCTATGGGCGCGTCGGCCGCTCATAACATGGCGGCGACTAATGCGACCAAGGCTCGCGGCGTCTGAAGGCGAAATTGTCGCCGTACGCTTTGATGACGCGCTTGGGTTCTTCCGGTTCAATCACCTGGTGGGGGATATTCTGGGCGCGCGCGAAGGCGATCGCTTCGTCCTTGGTGTCGAATGAGAGCTTCACTTGGCCCAACGGATCGGCAGAACTCAGCCATCCCATCAGCGCTTCCGTGCGCGGAGCGATATTGGCCGCGAACTCCAGACGCCAGCGCTTGGCCCCAGCCTGGCCGGATTGCATCGCTGTTTTCGCGGGGCGATAGATCTTTGCGAGCATTGGCGCTGGCTACACGCCGGCGCTGCAAATGAAAAGGGCGGCCTTTTGGCCGCCCCCATACCGGTCTCTGCGTCCCGAGGATCAGTTCAGCAATTCCTTGAGCGCCTTTCCCGGCTTGAAACGCGCCTTCTTACCCGCCGGGACCATCACCTCCTGCTTGGTTTGCGGGTTGCGCGCCACGCGTGCAGCGGTGTCCTTGACATCGAACACGCCGAAATTCGGCAACCGGACGTCGCTGCCGTTCTTGAGCGCATGACTGATGGCGTCGAATACGGCATTCACCGCCTCCTCGGCCTTCATCTTGGACTCGTTCATGCGCTCGGCGACGTCATTGACCAATTCTGCCTTGTTCATTTCTCGAACCCCCTCGCCTCTTAAGCGCTTCGTTTCGCAGGAAAATCGAGCCCAAGACGGGCCTCGGGGCGGACGCTAGAGGCAATCCGCCCTGACTCGCAAGCATGTTGCAGTGCGAAAACGCCCGAAAATGCGTGCCTTAGTGCGGCCGCGCACCCTCGCGTTCGTCCGCGCCGGAAGCGCGCCGGCGGTCGTCGGCCAGTTCATCCTCGTCCGTCCACTCGATCGGCGTCAGCGGCCGCGTGAGCGCCTTGGCGAGCACTTCATCGACCGTCGCGACCGGGATGATCTCGAGCCCCGTCTTCACGTTTTCGGGGATGTCAGC
>JAFEDV010000393.1 GCA_018241475.1 Pseudomonadota bacterium
AGCGGAAAGCCCATCCTCGCCCGGCATCATCAGGTCGAGGACGATCAGGTCCGCGCCTTTGGTCGCAAGCGCCCGCTCCATCGAGGCGACGTCGCCGGCAGCATGCGCGGCGAAGCCGGCGCGCTGGAACACCTCGACCAGCCCGTCGCGGATGTCGCCATCGTCATCGACGATCAGCACGCGCGGCGCGGGATTGGTCTCAGCCATCGCCGCCATACTACGACGCATTTCACCACCCGAAACAGTGAGGGCAACCAGGTAGCCGATCCCCGTTGCGCCAATGTTTCAGCGTTGACGCACTGGCGAAACGCAGACCGCCCATAGTCCCCCCGTCTTTCGCCCGTCCGGGGCGCCAGAGGGGTATTCATTATGAAGCTTGTTCTTGCCTTCGCCGTGGCGGCTCTGGGCGCGACCGGCGTCGCGGCCTACGCCCAACAGGGCGACCACATGACGATGATGCGGCATCAGGGCGGGCCGATGCTGGACATCGACACCAATCATGATGGCTGGATCAGTCGCGCCGAAGCGGCCGCGGCCGCCGACCGCATGTTCGACCAACTGGACACCAATCACGACGGGAGGCTGACGGAGGCCGATCATCCGCGGATGGAACACGACGTCGATGTGCGTATCGAAGGCCCTGCCGGCGCGCCCGCGTCCGACGATCGCAATTGCACGCGCACGGTCGAAGGCAACCGCGTCACCGTCATTTGCAGCGGCGAGGAAGGGGCCGGAAGCAGCGAGCGGCGCGTCATCATTCGCCGCGGCGACCAGGAAGCGCCGCAGGCGGAGTCTGGCCGACACGTCGAGCGTGAGGTGACGATCATCACCCGCGGCGACGGCGAGAATGAAAGCGATGCGGTTACTCCGGCGCCGCCGGGCGCGCCGCGTGCGCCATTGCCGCCGCGTGTCCCGCATCCGCCGATGTTCATGATGCTGATCGCCAACTCGGACGAAATGGACACCAATCACGACGGCGCCATCTCACGCGACGAATTCCGGGCCCAGCAGCTGCGTTTTTTCGATGCGAGCGACGCCAATGGCGATGGGCGTATCCGCTTTGAGCCCTCGCCGGAGCCGCCCGCGCCGCCGACGCCTCCAGCCGCCCCGCCAGCCCCGCCAGCGCCGACGCCACCCCCGCCACCCCGGTAAAACAAGGCGTTTTCGGGGCGTGACGGAAGGCACGGCGGCCCGTGCATCCAATCGCTAGGTTGGCTGCATCAAGAGTTCAGTCACCGAGTTTTGGAGCCGGACAATGACCAAGCTGATCGCCATTGCTGTCGCAGTCGCCTTGTTCGCGCCGGCGGCCTTCGCGGCCATGCACCAAGCTGCTTTGATCGTCGCCTGATCCCCAAACCCGCCAGCGACGGTTAAAAACGGAAGGCGCGGATCCCCCTAGGTCCGCGCCTTTTCGTTCGTCGGAAATTCACGCGCACTCGTCGTGAAAAATCTCTTCGCCACTCGCATCCGCACAAAGCATCGACGGCATCTCTTGATCAAATACCGAGATACCTTCGAGAAGGGACGAGACCCATGACCAGGATGCTTTCTTTCGCACTCGCTTTCGTTCTGTTCGCGCCGGTTGCGATTTCAATCGCGATGCAGGCGGCGCGGATCGTCGCCTAACCCCAAGCAATACGAACTTCTGTCCACCTTAAGCGCGGGTCTTCGGGCCCGCGCTTCCTTTTGCGCGGTGGGCCGTTCGCATGGACAAGAAGAAAATTCACCACGCTGCATCCGCGCGCGAGGGGGCCGGCATCTCTTGGTCAACGAGATTAGACACGCCGGAGAGTTTCACATGGCCAAGACGTTCAACATCACGCTCGCGTTTCTGTTGTTTGCACCGATCGCTTTCGCGCTCGTCATGCAAGCCGCCAAGATCGTGGCTTAATCATCGTCGCCTAGTCCCCCTCCCTTGTGAAGCAGGTGACGATTCAAGGCGCGGGTCCGGCCACGACCCGCGCCTTTTCATTTGCGCTAGTGTGCGGCGGGTTGCGCGGGCGGCTCGGGGAAGAAGGCGCCGGCGACGGTCGGGAACACCACCGGGCTTTCATAGCCGTCGGCGGAAATCGCCGAAACGCCGAAGAACCAGTCGTCGATGATGATGTTCTCGAGCTTCAACGTCGTCGCCGCGCCGGCGTCGCGATGATTGCTCCATTGCGGCTCGGTGGTGGCGCGCCACCAGACGCGATAGCTGGCCGCGCCCGGCGATGCGCGCCAGGTCAATGTCGTATCCGAACTCACGGCGCCGGCGATCGTCACGCCGCTTGGCGGCGCCGGCGCCGAGGCGAGCGCGGCCATCGAGACGATGTTGAGGCGCGCCACCTGCGCGAGGTAGGCGAAATCCACGCCCTCGATCACGTCGCCATAGCGGATGCCGTTTTCGACCCGCACATCCTGGTGCTGACGATTGTAGTTCTCGACCGCTTCGGTGACGCGCACCGACGGGTAACCAGCCTCGAGCATCCGCACCTGATCGCCGCCGCGACCGTAGCGATCGGTGCGATAGACCATCGTGACATCGAAGTTGGTCAGATATTGATCCGCGAGGCGATCCATAAAACGCGCCAGATTGCGCGAGGGTGAATCCACTTCGCCGCCATTATAGCGGCGGCGGTTGGCTTCTACCTGCGTCTCGACCGCGCGCGTGCCTTCGGAGAAGACGCGCACATGCGTCGTATCGTGCACGCCATTCGTGCCTTCGCTGTTGCCGACGATGTCGTTGTTAAGATCCGCCTCGACGCGCCAGTTGTGGGCGCGGGCGTAGTCGGCCAGCACCTTGCCGCCATAGAGCCCCTGCTCTTCGCCGGAGAGCACGGCGAACACCAAAGTCGCGGCGAAACGGTGCTTCGAAAGCACCCGCGCCGCCTCGATCACCGCAGCCGAACCGGAGCCGTCGTCGTTGGCGCCCGGCGCATCGCTGACAGCGTTCATCGGATCGGAGACGCGGCTGTCGAGGTGACCGCTGATGACAATGACGCGATCGGGATCGCTTGCGCCGCGCTGGATGGCCAGCACATCCATGACCTCCGTAGGCGTCGGCAGCCGATCGCCGGTGAAGCTCTGCGATGGCGTCTCGACTTGCAGACATCCCCCGCACGCGCGCGACATGGCTTGAAACTGGCTCGCCACCCAGCGGCGCGCCGCGCCAATGCCGCGCCGGTTGGAGTGCGTGTCCGACATGGTGTGCCGCGTGCCGAAGCCGACGAGGTGCTGGATGGTGGAATGCAGCTGATCCTGGCTCACTTCGGAAACCACTTGCCGCAGCAGTGCGTGATCGCTGTCCGATTGGGCGTGGGCAGGCGCTATGCAAAGCGCGGCGATCGCCCACGCGAATACGACTTTCTTCATCCCGTCCCCTCTCTCAGCGTCCCCGGGGTGCGGTGCTAACCGGAGTTTCTGATGCGGACGCGAACATGCGCGCTCTGGCCATCCGCATCAACCACGCTCACATCGTAGAAGCCCGGCGCGCTCGGGCGCCAAATGGCGCGGCCGCTCGTTGCTTCTGTGGTCACACGTTCGCCCTCCGCATACCAGGTCAATGGCGGGCGCCCGCCGCGCGCCGAGAGCGAAAGCCCGCGCGCACTGGGGCCGTAGTCGAGCACCAGCACCTGCGTGTTGTCCGGCGGGAAAAGAATCGCGAGTTCGTCGCCGCCGTTCGGGTAGAGATGCGCGAGTGCGGGCGGCGGCGCCGCTTCCTGCCGCTCCGGCGGATGCGTGTTGTCGCCGGGCGCACCGAGCAGATCGAAAGCTTCGAACAGAATCGGCAGCGCCGCATCGCGCCCGGCGGCGCCCGGCCGCGGCGCGCCGTCCGGCCGGCCGACCCATACCCCGATCGCATAGCCGTTGCTCACGCCCAGCGACCAGGCATCGCGGAAGCCATAGGAGGTGCCGGTCTTGAACGCGATTTCGGGCGCGTTCTGGGCCAATTGCGACGGCATGCGGCCAGCGACGCTTGGTCCGGTCGCCAGAATGCTGAGGACGCGATTGGCGGTCTCCGCGCGCACGAAGCGTCGCGAAAATGCAAACAATTGGTTCGGCTCGGTCTGCAACGGCCGCGCCTGACCGCGATCGCCCAGCGCGGCGTAAAGTTCCGTCAAATCCTCCAGCGTGATGCCGACGCCGCCGAGCGCCAGCGCCAAGCCTGGCTCGGCAATGGCGCGGCGCGGCATATGGATGCTCGCGCCCGCATCCGTGAGCGCCGCCTCGAAGCGAGCGGCGCCGATGCGGTTGAGCGTCGCCACCGCCGGCAGATTGAGCGAATGCCTCAGCGCGTCTTCGAGCGTGACATCGCCGTGGAAGCGGCGGTCGAAGTTCTCCGGCAGATAGCCGCCGAAGCGACGCGGCGCATCGCGCACAAGGGTCTCGGGTGCGGCGATGCCTTCGTCGAAGGCGATCGCATAGAGGAACGGCTTCAGCGCCGAGCCCGGCGAGCGGACGGCGCGCGTCATGTCTATGTAGCCGCCGGCCCGGTCACGTCCGGCCCCGCCCACGCGGGCGCGAACTTCGTGACTGGCGACATCGACGGCGATGATCGCCACTTGCGCATCGCGCTCCAGCGAGGCCGCGCGCCGGCGCGCGAGCGCTTCGAGATCGCGCTGCAGGCGCGCATCGATGGTGGAGCGAATGACGCTTTCACTCGGATGCGCCGCCGCCAATTCCTGCGCAGCA
>JAFEDV010000394.1 GCA_018241475.1 Pseudomonadota bacterium
ACGCCGCACGACGCCGCGAGCACCTTTGCCGGCGAAGAGACGATCACCGTGCAGGCCAATGCGGCGACGCCCGTCGTCACCATGAACGCAGCCGACATCATTGTGCAGAGTGCAGCGATCGATGGAGCGCCGGCGCAGGTGCGCATGGACGCTGCGCGCCAGCAGATGACGCTGACGCCGCCGGCGCCGCTGGCGAGCGGGCAGCACTCGATCCACATCGTCTATACGGGCAAGATTCAGGACGGCGCCTTCGGTCTGTTTCGCACGAATTACACCGATCGCGGCCACGAGAAGCACCTGCTGATCACGCAATTCGAGCCTGCGGACGCGCGGCGGCTTGCGCCGATGTGGGACCAGCCGAACCGGCGCGCAGTGTTTGCGCTGACCGTGACCGCGCCGGCGGGGCAAAACGCCGTATCGAACATGCAGGCGACGCGCACGGAGACTCTGCCGGGCGGGGCAACCCGCGTACACTTCGCCGACACTCCGCCGATGGCGAGCTATCTGGTGTTCGTCGGGATCGGCGAACTCGATCGCATCACCACCAATGTCGACAGCGTCGAAGTTGGCGTCGTGACGCGGCGCGGGCAGGCCGAGCGCGGCCGCTACGCGCTGCGCGCCGCCGCGGACGTGCTGCACTATTATCGGGACTATTTCGGCATTCCCTATCCGCTGCCGAAGCTCGACATGATCGGCGCGCCGGGCGAAGGCGGCGGCTTTGCGGCGATGGAGAATTGGGGCGCCATTCTTTATTTCGATCAGTATCTGCTGCTCGACGACAATCGCTCGAGCGAGGCGGATCGTCAGTTCGTATTCGACTCGGTCGCGCATGAAATCGCCCACCAATGGTTCGGCGATCTTGTCACCATGAATTGGTGGAACGACCTTTGGCTCAACGAAGGTTTTGCATCGTGGATGGCTTCGAAGGCCACGGAGCATCTGCATCCCGATTGGACGCCATGGCGCAGCGCCCTGAACGGACGCGGCAATGGCGTAATGGTGACCGATGCGCGCGCGGGCACCCACCCGGTGGTGCGCCCGGTGAACACGATCGATGAAGCCAACCTCGCGTTCGACGGCATCACCTATGACAAGGGCCTCGCCGTCATCCGCATGATCGAGGCGTACGTAGGCGAAGACGCCTTCCGCACCGGGGTGCGCAATTATCTAAGCGCACACCGGCTCCGCAACACGGTCTCCTCCGACCTCTGGAGCGCCGTGCAGGCGGCGTCAGGTCAGCCGGTGTTGCAGATCGCGCGCGATTTCACCGAGCAATCCGGCTACCCGATCGTGCGTGCGACCGGCGGTGCGTGCGCCGGCGGCGCGGGCGGCAGCCACATTCAATTGGCGCAAAAGCGCTTCGCGCGCGACGACACGGCGCGCACGCAACAGCTCTGGTCGATACCGATCGTGGCGCGGCGCTTGAATGGCCCACGCGTGCACGCCGTGATGCCGGCGCGGGCGACCGCAAGCATCGATGTGCCGCCGGGATGCGGCGCCTATCTCGTGAATGCGGGCCAAACGGCGTACTTCCGCGTGCTCTACGACCAGCACAATTTCGACACGCTGGCGTCGGGCTTCGCAACGCTCGATCCAGACGACCAGTTGGGCGTGCTGATCGATTATTGGGCGTTCGCCCGTAGCGGCGACGCGCCCTTCACGGACTATCTGCGTTTGGTCGCAACTCTGCCGGCGAACGCCGACCCGACAGTAGCGAGCGACACCGCAGGCTCGATGACCGCGTTCCTCGACTACGCACGCGGACGGCCTTCGGAAGCGTCGGTCCGTGCTTTCGGTCGTGCGGTGCTGGCGCCGTTCTTCCAGCGCGTCGGTTGGGCGCCGCGCGCCAACGAGTCCGCCAACGACTCTCTGTTGCGCGCGACCCT
>JAFEDV010000395.1 GCA_018241475.1 Pseudomonadota bacterium
CTTCGGAGCCTGACTTTTGGCCGCCTCTTCCTGGATCGATCACACCTTCGCTGTCGTTGTCTTGGGCGCCGGCGGCTCGGGCCTGCGCGCCGCGCTCGGCTGCGCCCAGGCCGGTTTGAAGACCGCCTGCATCACCAAGGTCTTTCCCACGCGCTCGCACACCGTCGCGGCCCAAGGCGGCATCTCCGCTGCGCTCGGCAATATGGGCGAAGACAAATGGCAGTGGCACATGTTCGACACCGTCAAGGGGTCGGACTGGCTGGGCGACCAGGACGCCATCGAATACCTGACCAAGAACGCGCCCGCCGCGGTTTACGAACTCGAACACTGGGGCGTGCCGTTCTCGCGCACCGAAGAGGGCAAGATTTATCAGCGCGCCTTCGGCGGCATGACCAAGAATTACGGCGAAGCGCCGATCCAGCGCACCTGCGCCGCGGCCGACCGCACCGGCCACGCCATGCTGCACACCATGTATGGCCAGTCGCTGCGGCACGACGTCGACTTCTTCATCGAATATGTCGCGCTCGATCTCATCATGGAGAACGGCGTCTGCCGCGGCTTGACCGCCTGGTGTCTCGACGACGGCAGCCTGCATCGCTTCCGCGCCCAGACCGTGGTGGTCGCCACCGGCGGCTACGGGCGCGCCTATCTCACCTGCACCGGCGCACACACGCAGACCGGCGACGGCAACGCCATGGTGTTGCGCGCCGGCCTGCCGCTGCAGGACATGGAATTCGTGCAATTCCACCCCACCGGCATCTATGGCGCCGGCTGCCTCATCACCGAGGGCGCGCGCGGCGAGGGCGGCTATCTCACCAATTCCAACGGCGAGCGCTTCATGGAGCGCTACGCGCCCACCGTGAAGGATCTGGCGCCGCGCGACATGGTCTCGCGCGCCATGACGCTCGAAATTCGCGAAGGCCGCGGCGTTGGCGAACGCAAGGACCACATCTTCCTGCACCTGGATCACCTTGACCCGAAAGTGCTGCACGAACGCTTGCCCGGCATTTCCGAAAGCGCGCGCATTTTCGCCGGCGTCGACGTCACCCGTCAGCCGATCCCGGTGCTGCCGACAGTCCACTATAATATGGGCGGCATCCCGACCAACTATCACGGCGAAGTGCTCACGAAGGCTGGTGACGACCCCGATACCGTGGTGCCTGGCCTGATGGCCGTCGGCGAAGCCGCCTGTGTCTCAGTGCACGGCGCCAACCGTCTGGGATCCAATTCGCTAATCGACTTGGTGGTGTTCGGCCGCGCCGTCGGCCTGCGCTGCGCTGAGAAGCTCACACCCAACGCCTCGCAGCGTTCGCTGGCGAAAGACGCTGGCGAGGATCATCTCGCGCGCTTTGACAAATTCCGCAACGCCAACGGCAAGACGCCGACCGCGCAGCTGCGCGAGCGCATGCAGCGCGACATGCAGAACACCTGCGCCGTCTATCGCACCGGCGCCTCGCTGCAGGAAGGCGTCGACCAGATGGCCAAAGTCTGGGCCGACGCGCCCGACATCCGCGTCACCGATCGCTCCCTGATCTGGAACACCGATCTGGTCGAAACCCTGGAGTTCGACAATCTGCTGGCGCAAGCCGTCGTCACCGTAGAAGGCGCCTTGAACCGCACCGAATCCCGCGGCGCCCATGCCCGCGAAGACTATCCCGAGCGCGACGACGTCAATTGGATGAAGCACACGCTCGCATGGCTCGATATCAAGACCGGCCATGCGCGCATCGACTATCGCCCCGTGCACTCCAACACCATGACCAACGAAGTCGAGCCCATCCCGCCGAAGAAGCGGGTGTACTGAGGCGATGTCTCGTACCTCGTCCTCCCCCGCCAGGGGGAGGTGGCGCGTGCGCAGCACGCGACGGAGGGGTGA
>JAFEDV010000396.1 GCA_018241475.1 Pseudomonadota bacterium
CTGCCGGCCATCTGCTGGCGCTCATCAATGAAGTGCTTGATCTCTCGCGCATCGAGGCCGGCAAACTTGAACTCAAGGAAGCCGACTATGACCTTGAGGCGCTCCTGCGCAGCTGCCTCGACGCCGTGAAGCCGACCGCCGCCAAGCGGCGCACCGCCTGCACGCTCACCATAGCCGCCGGCGCCTCCACGCTGCTGCGCGGCGATGAAACCCGCGTCCGCCAGTGCGTGCTCAATCTTCTCTCCAACGCCGCCAAGTTCACCGCAAACGGCGCGATTGCGCTCGAGGTCCACGCTTGCCGCATCGGCGGCGGCGAAGGCGTCGCCATTGCCGTGCGCGACACCGGCGCCGGCATCAGTCCAGAGAATCTTGCGCGGCTCTTCCAGCCCTTCACGCAAGTCGACAACAGCATCACCCGCGTCCATGAAGGCGCCGGCTTGGGTCTCGTCATCACGCGCCGCCTCGCCCGCGCCATGGGCGGCGATGTCGTCGCTGCGAGCAAACTTGGCGAGGGCTCGACGTTCACCCTCTATCTGCCCGCCCGCGTCGCCGCCGGATCGCGCGTCGCCGCCTAAAGCGGCGTCCCGTTTGGCGTAGCGCGTGAAATCCTGCGACTTGTGCCGCGTGCCTTCATCACACGGATGGTCTTGGGTGGCGCCTACCGGCGAATAAGAGAGAGGTGCAGACAGGACGGCGACCCGTACGCAACCCGTTACGGCTGCTTCCTTCCGGACCTGACCGGGTTGGCGGGGCGGCCGTCCGCCGCCTGCCTGCGGCCCCGATATCGCCGCTCGGCGGCGAGCGCGCAAGAGTGGGGTCAGCCCGGCGTGCGGGTCCGGATCAGGTCGAGGCCGGCGAACACGAAGCCCAGGCCGAACAGAAGGCCTGCCGCCGCAAACCCATAGTCGGGCGCCGGCGGCGGCAGCATGCGCATCACGCCAGCCGCGATAACGCTGAGGAACCAGCATGCGGGCGCCCACAGCGGCTTCTGCTTGGCGCGCCACCAAGCGAGGCTGATCCCCACCATCGCGATCGCCAGCGCATAGGCGCCTTGTTGATAGGTGCTGAAGCCGAACGGATCGGCGTCCGGCCCACCGATGAAGGAGAGCGCCGCGATCGCCACTGCAAAGCTGGCAAAACCAAGCGCCCCCAATTGGTCCTTGCGCGAGAAATACACGCCCATCACCGCAAACAGCAGCAGCGCGTCGATGGCGTCGTAGAGCGCCTCGCGCGACACCGCATCGCCCGTCCACGCAAACGTCGACAGAATCCGACCCGCGCCCGCGAGCAGCGAGGCGAGCCCCGCGAGCCGAAACAGCGCATCGTTCCTCATGAGCGCCGGTGTCGCGCGCCGTCGAGGCGCCTGCAACCACAAATACGATAAACCTTATGGTTTGCCAGGAATGGCAGGCATCCGGCCGTCTGCTTGACGGGCGCAACGGCTCTTCATACCTCAGGACCCATGGCGCTTCGCCCTATCCTCATCGCGCCCGATCCGCGCTTGAAACAGAAGTCCGCGCCCGTCGAAGGCCCGGTCACCGACGCGCATCGCGCGCTCATGGATGACATGCTGGAGACGATGTACGCCGCCCCTGGCATCGGGCTTGCGGCCATCCAGGTCGGCGAGCCGGTCCGCATCATCGTCATGGACCTTGCGCGCGAAGGCGAGCCGCCGGCGCCTCGCTATTTTGTGAACCCCCAAATCCTTTGGGCTTCCGAGGAGACCCAGCCTTATGAAGAGGGCTGTCTTTCGGTGCCGGAAATCTTCGATGAGGTGGAACGCCCGGCGCGCGTGAAGCTGCGTTATCGCAATTATAGCGGCGACGAAGTTGAGGAAGACGCCGAAGGGCTTTTCGCGGTCTGCATCCAGCACGAAATGGATCACCTCGAGGGCGTGCTCTTCCTGGACCACCTCTCGCGGCTGAAGCGCGAAAGCGCGCTGCGCAAGCTGAAGAAGGCCAAGAAGGACGCGGCCGAGACGCTGCAGCATCGGCTCTAGCTCTCGTCCTCCCCCGCAAGGGGGAGGTGGCGCGTGCGACGCACGCGACGGAGGGGAGAGCGCCGCATTCTGCCAATTGGGCGCCGCCCCTCAGTCAGCGCTCGCGCGCTGACAGCTCCCCCTAACGGGTGAGCACGACAAGTCAGCCCTTCCGCCACCCGCCAAACCCGCTATCTTCGCTCCCGATTCAAGCGCGCTGGAAGCGCGCGTGCACGGGGATGGTTCATGTCGGAAGCGTTCAACGGATTTGTCTGCACCTCGGCCGCGATCGACGCGGCCATCGCTGAGCGCTCGATGCTCGCCCACCCGTTCTATCAGGCCTGGGAGGAGGGCAAGCTGACGCGTGAGGCGCTCGCCGCTTATGCGCGCCAATACTTCCATCATGTCGAAGCGTTCCCGCGCGCGGTCAGTGCGGTGCACGCCAACTGCCCCGATGCTGCGGGCCGCCGTCTGCTCGCTGAAAACCTCGCGGAAGAAGAAGGCATAGGCGCCGGCAAGAACGATCACGCCACGCTATGGCTCGGCTTCGCCGCCGGCATGGGCTCGAGCGAAGCGGACGTGCGCGCCGAGGATTTGAACGATGAGACGCAGAATCTCATCGACACCTTCCGCAAGCTCTCGCGCCGCTCGTATGCTTCAGGACTCGCTGCGCTCTATGCCTACGAAAGCCAATTGCCGGCGATCGCCAAGACGAAGATCAAGGGCCTTGTCGAGCGCTACGACGCGAACGAGCCAGCGACACTCAAGTTCTTCCAGGTCCATGAGCGCGCCGACATCGAGCACGCCGACGTTTGCCGCGAATTGCTCGACGCGCTGCCGGCGGAGGAGCGCGCCGAGGCCCATGCGGCGGCGTGCGAACTCGCCGACGCGCTGCGACTGTTCCTGACGGGCATGCAACGCCAGACGGGGATGGCGTGCTAGACGCTAAGGCGCAGGCGCGGTGAAACGCGACAGATCGTGCAGCCTCAAGCGCTGCTCGATCTGC
>JAFEDV010000397.1 GCA_018241475.1 Pseudomonadota bacterium
AGCGCGACTTGTGCGTCGACGGCGCCGAGGCGCGCGCGATTGGCCTGCCGCTGCGCGTCGACGACGTTCAAGAGCGTCCCGGCGCCATTGCGATAGGCGAACTGCGCGTTGCGAACGTTGACCTCCGCCGTCTGCACCGCTTGCTGTTGCGCCGCAAGCATCTGTTGCGCGTTGCCGATCGCCGACATCACGTCGGCGACCTGCACGAACGCTTCGAGCACCGTCTCCTGATAGGCCGCCAGCGCCGCGCGCTGGGCGGCGGTGGCGCGCTGCCCGTGCGCGCGCAGCGCCCCGCCGTGGAAAAGCGGAGCGGTGAGGCCCGGGCCGATCGACCAGCCGGCGCTCGTGCCTTCGAAAAGGGTGGAGGGGTCGATAGAGGTTTTAGTCCACGATGCGGCGATGTTCAGGGTCGGATAGAGCGCGGCCGTGTCGACGCCGATTTGCGCAGTGGCGGCGTGCACATCCGCCTCGGCGGCCAGGATATCCGGCCGACGGCGGACCAGCTCCGAAGGCAGCGAAACCGGGATCGTTTCCGGCGCATGGAAGGCGGCGAGATCGAGGTCCGGCGCGCTCCATTGCGACGGCGCCTGTCCGGCAAAGAGCGCGAGCCGGTGGCTTGCCTCCGCCAGTTGCTGCCGCAGCATCGGCGCAGCCGCCTGATCCTCGGCGACTTGCGCTTCAATGGTGTTTGCGGCCGCGGGCGGCTGGCCGCCGACGCGAATGGCGCGGCGCACCATGTCAAGAACACGCTGATCGGCGGCGATAATCTCCTCTTGCGCGGCTACCTTGGCGCGCAAGCCGGCGACCAGCACCGCCTGGCGCACGACGTTGCCGGTCACGGTCAGATACGCAGCGTCGACACGCGCTTGCTGCGCCGTGAGACGCGCCTCATCGCGTTCGATGGCCCGCCGGCGTCCCCCGAAAATGTCAAAGTCGAAGGCGACCGAGGCGCCGACCGAATAAAGAGACAGCGTCGGGCTGGGGAAGCCGGCGAAACCGAACGACTGGGTGTTGATCCGTTCGCGCACCGATCCGGCCGTTGCATTTGCTTGCGGCAGCGCGCCGCCGCGTGTGGCGTCGGCGTCGGCGCGCGCTTCCTGCAGATTGGCGTCGGCTTCAGCGAGCGTTCGATTGTGCGCCAGCGCTTCGTTCACCAGCGCGTCGAGTTGCGGCGAGAGTGCGCTCCACCAGCCTGCGGGCGCGCTGGCGCTCGGCGTCAGCTGCACGCCTGCGGCGGCCGCATCGCCCGTCATTGCGTAGCTGTCGAGGGCAGGCGCGGGGGGGCGTTCGAAATCCGGGCCGGCCGCGCAGCCGCCGACGCAAACCCCAAACACCATCGCGGCGAGACTGAACGCGCGCATCAGTCTTCGCGGCCCCGCAGCGGTG
The DNA here is from genome assembly GCA_018241475.1 of Pseudomonadota bacterium. GTDB lineage: Bacteria > Pseudomonadota > Alphaproteobacteria > Caulobacterales > Aquidulcibacteraceae > Vitreimonas. Next base: position 1,387 of record JAFEDV010000397.1, read on the forward strand.
GCCCGGCGCGGCGGTTGGTGTCGACGCGGACGCTGGCGGAGAGGCCGATTGCAGGCGAGATGCCGTGCGGCAAGGCCTCGAAGGCGATGCGCACGTTCAGGCGCTGCACCACCTTCACCCAGTTGCCGGAGGAATTCTGCGTCGGCAGCACCGAAAACGCCGCTCCGGTGCCGGGGCTCAAGCTGACGACGTGGCCGCGGAAGCTCTCGTGGGGATAGGCGTCGATGTGGATCAGCACCGGCTGGCCCGGCTGCAGGCGCTCGAGCTGATCTTCCTTGAACGCCGCATCGACCCACGGCTGACCCGAAATCAGCCAGAACAGGGTTTGCGCCGGCTGCGCATAGGTGCCGATCTGCACCTGGTCGACGCGTGTGACGATGCCCTCGCGCGGCGCGCGCAGGGTGGTGTCGGCAAGATTGGTCTGCGCCTGCGTCAACGCTGCTTGCGCGGCGAGCACCAGCGGATGCTGATCGACCGGCAGGATGCGCCCGTCCGTGACGCCCGCCTGACGCGCCGCGACATCGGCGGCGCTTTGCGCTTCCTCGACATCGTGCCGGGACGCGACGCCGGCCGCAAAAAGATTGCGCTGCCGCGCGTACTCGCGCTGAGCGTATGAATATTGCGCGTGCGAGGCTTCGACTTGGAGCTGCGCCGAGGCGAGCTGCGCCTCGGCGTTGGCGAGCGCTGTTTGGTAATCCGTGTCGTCGAGGCGCACCAGCACATCGCCGGCATGGACGAGCTGGTTGTCGTGCACTTCAACCGAGACGATGCGGCCGCGCACTTCCGAGCTGATGGCGACGCGCGCTGCCGAAACCGTGGCGTCGTCGGTGGACACGACGCCGGCGTTGAGCATCAGGTAGATCAGGCCGATCACGAGCAGCAGGGCGGGCCCGGCGCCGAACAGCACGATGCGATTACGCAGCAGGCCGCGCACGCGAAGCGCAGCTTCGCTTCCAAGCAATTCGCGCAGACGCGCGCTGCTTAGGCGGCTGCCTGAATCGTCCATCGCCTGAGCCTGGTCCCCGAAAGTGTAATGACCGTTACTATCTAAGCCAAGCGCCTTCGCACGGCAAGGCGCAACCCCATGCGATAGTGCGCGCCTGCCCCTAACAAATAAGCCAAGCAGCGGCGCCGAGCTTACGCCCGGCCGCCGTCCGATGTCTCAGCTTGTGTCGCGTGCGGACGCTCGCTCAGGGGGCGGCGATGCCCTGGCTTTGGGCTGCGCCCGCTTCTTGGGGGTCGCGCAGCACGTAACCGCGGCCCCACACCGTTTCGATGTAGTGGTCGCCGCCGGTCGCTGCGGCCAGCTTCTTGCGCAGCTTGCAGATGAACACGTCGATGATCTTCAGCTCCGGCTCGTCCATGCCGCCATAGAGATGATTCAGGAACATCTCTTTGGTCAGCGTCGTGCCCTTGCGGAGCGAGAGCAGCTCCAGCATCTGATATTCCTTGCCCGTCAGGTGCACGCGCTGGCCGGTGACCTCGACGGTCTTGGCGTCGAGATTGACGGTGATATCGCCCGTTCTGATGACGGAATGAGCATGGCCCTTGGAGCGGCGGACGATTGCATTGATGCGGGCGATCAGTTCGTCCTTGTTGAAAGGCTTGGTCATGTAGTCGTCAGCGCCGTAGCCGAGCCCGCGCACCTTGGTGTCGATGTCGGCGGTGCCGGAGAGGATGAGGATCGGCGTATTGACGCGGGCGACGCGCAGCTGCTTCAGCACGTCATAGCCGTGCATATCAGGCAGCGTCAGGTCGAGCACGATGATGTCGTAGTCGTAGAGCTTGCCGAGATCGATGCCTTCCTCGCCCAGATCGGTCGAGTAGATGTTGAACCCTTCGGACTTGAGCATCAGTTCGATGCCCTGCGCCGTCGCGCTATCGTCCTCGATCAGCAGAACCCGCATTAGACTCTCCCCGACGGCGCAAACACCTCGGCAACGTTAACTCCCAGAATCAATACGATCCGTGTGGAAAACGTTAACGCGTGTACGATTTGCTAATCGCAACGCCGCCGGATGATGTTCACGCGCCCCAATCAGCTTCCTTAAGCAGACGTGAATCAGTGTTCGCGCTGCTTCGCAAGTGACGGGTGTAGCGAAACTCACCAGCGCAAGCGGCTGCGAATGAATCGGTTTTTGAATGAGCCGCGCGCCGATTAGGTTTTCATTCACCATACGCCCTCACACAAGCTGTGAGAAAATTTCCGATGGCGTCCGTCCTTTCACGGCTTGCAAATGAGATCGAAGCGCTCGATCCGCGCCGCTTCGAAGGCCGCGTCACCGGACTGTCGGGCGCGCTGATCGAGGTCAGCGGTCCGATCGAAGCTTTGGCGCTCGGCGCGCGCGCCACCATCCATGGCGCCCACCGGAGCGTCGGCGAGATCGTCGGCTTCCGCGGCGACCGCGCCTTGATCGCGCCGTTCGATCCGATCGAGGCGATCCGTCCCGGCGCCCGCGTCTCGCTCGAAGGCGGCGCGCCGAGCGTGCGCCCGTCGCGGGGCTGGCTGGGGCGCATCGTCAATTGCTTCGGCCAGCCGGTGGACGGCGAGGGGCCGCTGCCGCAGGGCCTGAAACCGCATCTGGTGCGTTCCCCGCCGATCTCGGCGCACGAGCGCGGCCGCGTCGGCGGGCGCCTCGATGTCGGCGTGCGCGCCATCAACATGTTCGCGGCGCTCTGCCGCGGCCAGCGCATGGGCGTGTTCTCCGGCTCCGGGGTCGGCAAGTCGGTGCTGATGTCGATGCTCGCGCGCGGCGCCGGCGCCGACGTCATCGTCATCGGTCTGGTCGGCGAGCGCGGGCGCGAAGTGAAGGAGTTCATCGAGGATACGCTTGGCGACGCGGGCAGGCGGCGTTCCGTCGTCGTGGTGGCCACCTCCGATGAGAGCGCCGCGCGCCGGCGGCTCGCGCCGCACATGGCGTGCGCGGTGGCCGAGCACTTCCGCGACGAAGGGCTGGACGTGCTGCTGCTGGTCGATTCGGTGACGCGCTTCGCCATGGCGCAGCGTGAGATCGGTCTTTCAGTCGGCGAGCCGCCGACCACGAAGGGCTACACTCCGTCGGTGTTCTCCGAATTGCCGAAGCTCTTGGAGCGCGCTGGGCCCGGGCGCGAGAACGAGTACGGCTCCATCACCGCGCTCTTCACCGTGCTGGTCGACGGCGACGACCACAACGAGCCGATCGCCGACGCCGTGCGCGGCATCCTGGACGGCCACATCGTCATGGAGCGCGCCATCGCCGAGCGCGGCCGCTATCCGGCGATCAATGTGCTGAAGTCGATCTCGCGTCTCATGCCGATGTGCCACACCGCCGAAGAGAACGCCCTGGTCCAGCGCGCCCGCACGTCGCTCAGCCTCTATGGCGAGATGGAGGAGCTCATCCGCATCGGCGCCTACAAGCCGGGCGCTGACGCGGAGGTGGACGAGGCGGTGCGCCTGCGCCCGGCCATCGACGCGCTGCTGAAACAGGATCGTAACGAACGCACCTCGATCAAGGACGGCTTCGCGATGCTGGCCGAGGCGCTGTCGTGAGTTCGGGTCACGAAAATCCCCCTACCCCTTGTGGGGAGGGGGCAGGGGGTGGGGAGCGATCCGTCGCGTCAATGTTAGAGAGCCGCGCGTCGGCGCGCGCCCCCTCCGCCTGCTTCGCAGGCGCTTCCCCCACAAGAGGCGAGGCGCGGTGAAATCCCTTCACACGCTGCTCAAGCTCGCGCGCCGCGATCTGGAGACGCTGCGCCGGACGCTGGCCGAGCAGGTCGCGCGGCAAAGCGCCGTGCAGGAGCGCATGCTCGGCCACGAGCAGACCATCCTGAGCGAACAGAAGGCGGCGCAGCGCGACTACGAATCGGGCCGCGCCTATGGCGGCTACGCCGCCGCCGCCATCGCCGTGCGCAAGGCGCTGGCGGGCGAACATGAAAGCATCGGCGAGGAGATCGGGCGCCTGCGCACGCTGATCGCCGAGGCTCACGTCGAGACCCGCAAGTTCGAACGGCTGATCGAACTCGAAGCCGCGCGCCGCAAGGCCGCCGCCGTGAAGCGCGAAAACGCCGAACTCGACGAATTCGCCACGATGCGGGCAGCCAGGCGAAAGCAAAAAGGCTGACGCGCACGGATTTGTCTTGCGCCACCCGCGCCCTGAGAGGAGCAGAACGAGAACAGACTCACGCCTTCATTGGAATTCTCGCTCAGCGATCCACCCCTCATCCGTCAGCGCGCTTCGCGCGCTGAAGCTCGAG
>JAFEDV010000398.1 GCA_018241475.1 Pseudomonadota bacterium
CAGCAGCAGGCGTTCTTTGAGAATGCCGGGGGCTCCTATCCTTGCCGCTTCGTCACCGAGCGGCTGGCGCGGTTTTACCGCGAGCGCAAGGTGCAGCCTTACATGGCGTATGAGGCTTCGCGTCTCGGCGGCGAGGAAATGGACGAAGCCCGAGCGCGGCTCGCCGCGATTCTGGGCGTCGAGACCGATGAAGTAAGCTTTGGACCATCGACGACGCAAAACACATACGTGCTCGCGCAAGCGTTCGGCCAATGGCTGAAACCGGGCGACGCCATCATCGTCACCAATCAGGATCATGAAGCCAATTCGGGGCCATGGCGGCGCTTGGCCGATCGCGGCGTCGAAGTGCGCGAATGGAAGCTCGATCGCGACAGCGGGCATCTGCCGATCGAGGGCCTGGAGGCGCTGCTCGATGAGCGCGTGAAGCTCGTGTGCTTTCCGCATGCGTCGAACATCGTCGCTGAGATCAATCCGGTCGCGGAGATCGTGGCGTTGGCGCATGCGGCGGGCGCGTTCGCGTGCGTTGATGGCGTTGCCTATGCGCCGCACGGCTTTCCGAATATCGGCAAACTCGGCGCGGATATCTATCTGTTCTCCGCGTACAAGACATATGGGCCGCATCAGGGCGTGATGGTGATCCGCCGCGCGCTGGGCGAGGCGCTGCCGAACCAAGGCCATTATTTCAACGGCGATGTGCTCTATAAGCGCTTCACGCCGGCCGGGCCCGATCATGCCCAGGTCGCGGCGTGTGCAGGCATTGCCGATTATGTCGATGCGCTGGCGGCGCATCACGGCAAGGCGTCGCTCGCCCCGGCGGCGCGCGCGGCGTTCGCGCACGATCTGATGCGCGCGCACGAAACGGCGCTGTTGCAGCCGTTGTTGGATTATCTCTCGGAAAAGAACTCCGTGCGGTTGCTGGGCCCGCGCCGCGCCGAAGCGCGGGCGCCGACGGTGGCGATGGTGGCGCGCGAACCTGGTGCGGACATCGCCGCCAAGCTCGCACCGATGGGCATCATGACCAGCGGTGGGCATTTCTACGGCGTGCGCTGCTTGGAGGGACAAGGCGTCGACACCGAGCACGGCGCGCTGCGCGTGAGCTTCGTGCACTATACGTCGAAGGATGAAGTGGCGAAGCTGATCGGAGCGCTGGAGGACGTGCTCTGAATTTTCCGCGGAAAGTTATGACACGCCCTCCCCCTAACGCTATCGGGGGAACACGAGGTCCGCCGACTTCAGGCTATTTCGACGCTCGGAGCAATCTCACCGCGGGAACGACCGGTTAGCGGGTAAAGCCGGCCACTCGCGAAATCGGACCGTCAGCTGCTTCTCTGACAATTCGTCATATTGCCAACGACGCTCGCCGAGGCGTTCTTGGCCCTCACGGCTGCCGCAGCCCGCAAGGGGAGATCAGGGTTCGCGTATGCGCCAATCGCTGCGATTGAATAGGGAGCATTCCATGAAAACCATTCGACATCTGGGCGCGTTGATTGGCGTTTTGGCCGTCGGTCTTCTCGTCTCGCCCGCTGCGCGGGCCGCCGATCCGCCAGGCCCGCCGCCCCACGCCGCGATGCAGGGACACGACGAAGGCAACATGCAGCAACCCAACCAGGGGCACGTGCAGCAGTTCTTGAGTCTTCTGCATGACGCACTCACCCTTCGGTCTGACCAAGAACCGAGCTGGCGGACGTTCATGGCCTCGATGGCCCCGCCAGCGGCAATGATGTCTCACGGCGATGAATCCCAAGATCACGCCATGCTCACAACTCCGCAGATGTTAGATCGAATGGCCGAGCACATGCGTCGTGAACAGGCTGAATTTGAACGACATGCTGCCGCCGTGCGTCAGTTCTACGCTGTGCTCAGTCCGACCCAACAGCGCACGTTCGACGCCCTCATGATGCTGATGCATCACGGCATGGGCATGCACGGAATGGGAGGCATGGAGATGCATGGCATGAACATGCACGAAGACCATGATGGCGAGTCAATGATGCATTGATCAAGGGAGGCCGCCGCCTAGATCAACCTCAGGCGACGGCCTTGTCCTTCTTTGACCAACGAATGGCAGCCTTTCGGCAAACGCGGTCATGGTATTACCCGCGTAGCCTTAAACCAACCTACTCTGCTCCACGGCCGCCGCGATGAAAGACGCGAACAGCGGATGCGGTTCGAAGGGGCGGCTCTTGAGTTCGGGGTGATATTGCACGCCGATGAACCAAGGGTGGTCGTCGCGCTCGACGATTTCGGGGAGCACGCCGTCGGGGCTCATGCCAGAAAAGCGTAAGCCCGCCGCTTCGAGCTTCTCGCGGTACTTGGTGTTCACTTCATAGCGATGGCGGTGGCGTTCGCTGATCTCGGTGTCGCCGTAGATGCGCGCCACGCGGCTTTCGGGATCGAGCGTCGCTTGGTAGGCGCCCAAACGCATGGTGCCGCCCATGTCGCCATCGGCCATGCGCTTTTCGAGTTCGTTGCCCTTTAGCCACTCCGTCATCAAGCCGACAATCGGGTGCTTGGTCGGGCCGAACTCCGTTGAACTTGCGCCCTTCAGGCCAGCCTGATTGCGCGCCGCTTCGATGCAGGCCATCTGCATGCCGAAGCAAATGCCGAAGAACGGCACGTCGTGTTCGCGC
>JAFEDV010000399.1 GCA_018241475.1 Pseudomonadota bacterium
ATCACTCCTCATATTTGTTGGCGATTAGCCTGTTCAGCAGCCGCACGCCATAGCCCGTGGCCCAAACCGGTGAGAGCGGATCCTCGTACGGACCCGACTTCCAGGCGGTTCCGGCGATATCCAGATGCGCCCATGGCGTGCCCTCCTTGATGAAGCGCTTCACGAATTGCGCGCCGACGATCGAACCCGCCACCGGCTTGCCGGCGATGTTCTTCATGTCGGCGTTGGGCGTGTCGATCAGCTTGTCGTACGCCGCGCCCAGCGGCATGCGCCATACCGGTTCGCCTTCTGCCTGCGCGGCGGCCCCGATGGCTTGCGCCAGTTCGTCGTCGTTCGAATAGAGTCCGGCGTGCTCGTTGCCGAGCGCGATGATCACCGCGCCCGTGAGCGTCGCAAGATCGATCACCGCGCTCGGATTGAACTTGTCCTGCGCGTACCAGACCGCGTCCGCAAGAATGAGGCGCCCTTCGGCGTCCGTGTTCAACACCTCGATCGTCTGGCCCGACATCGTGGTGACGATGTCGCCCGGCCGCTGCGCATTGGCGCCCGGCATGTTCTCGACCAGCGCCACGACGCCGACGACGTTGGCTTTCGCCTTGCGCTGGGCGATCGCCTTCATCGTCCCGGAGACAGCGGCGGCGCCGCCCATGTCGCCCTTCATCTCGTCCATCGAGGCTGCCGGCTTGATGGAAATGCCGCCGGTGTCGAAGGTGACGCCCTTGCCGACCAGCGCCAACGGACGGCCCGTCTTCGATCGCGCGCCCTTCCACGACATCGTCACCAGGCGCGCGGGGCGGGCGCTGCCTTGGGCGACGCCGAGCAGCGCGCCCATGCCGAGCTTTTCCATCTGCGCGGGCTCGAGAATCTCCACTTCCACGCCCAGCGTCTCGAGATCGCGCAAACGTTCGGCGAAGCTGGCGGGAAAAAGAACGTTGGCCGGCTCGCTCACCAGATCGCGCGCGAAAAACACGCCGTCCACGACAGCGGCGTCCTTTTCGGCGCGCGCCCGCGCGGCGGCGGGTCCTTCCATGACAATGTCGACAGCCTTGAGCGTTGGCGCCTGCTCGGGCTTCATCTTCGTGCGATAGGTGTCAAAGCGATAGGCTGCGAGGCGCGCGCCCATCGCGGCATGGGCTGCGACCTCCGCCGCCGCCACGCCGGGCAGCGTATCCGGCATCAGCGCTATTTTTTCGGCGCCGCCAGTCAGCATTCGCTTCACCGCCGCGCCCGCCCAGCGTTCGACCGCCATGCCGTCGGCGGCATCCGGCTTGCCGACGCCGATGACAACGACGCGTTCGTAGTCGACGCCCTCGGGCGCGAAGACATCCACGGCTTGGCCCGCCGCGCCCGTAAAGCGCGCGGCCTTCAGAGCTCGTGTGATGCGTCCGTTGGCGGCGCTGTCCAGCCCTTGGCCGGCGGCGAACAATTGCCCGCCTTCGCCGCCCATGACCGCAACCGCATCGCCGCCACCGGATGTGACAAAACGAATGTCCATGAATTCCCCTTGGCTAGTCTGTGGGAAACGTTCGGTTTTCCGGCCGCTTCAACCTTGATCGCGGCAGTGGTAGCCATGGCCGGCGCGATTGAAAAGCTGTCGGACGCGGTTAGGAACGGGTGGAGCGCACAAACGCTCGTGAAGGAACGCACTTGAACACTGTTTCGGCCTACGTGTTCCGGCAGGTGCTTGGACCCTTGCTGGCGATTCTCGGCGCGCTCGCCGCCATCGCCATCCTGACCCAGGGCCTGAACCAGCTCGACATCATCATCGGCAACAGGAATGCCGGCTTCGCCTTCGTATGGGTGACCATTCTGGCGCTGCCGCAGCTCGTCTCGCTCATCATGCCGATGGCGGTGTTCATCGCCGTCGTCTACGCGCTCAACCGCATGCTCTCGGAGAGCGAAGTAGCGGTGATGTTCGGCGCCGGCATTTCGCGGGGAGCGATCGCACGGCCGATCATCCAACTTGCGACACTGGCGGCGCTGGTTCATCTCACCATCAACACGGTGGTGCAGCCGGCGGCGCTCGCGGCGCGTCGCGACGTCTATTACGCGCTGCAGACCGACATTGCCTCGAGCCTCATCCGCGAAGGCACGTTCACCTATCCGACCGACAAGCTCACGCTCTATGCGCGCGGCCGCGGCGGCGGCGGCGAGCTGCGCGACCTTCTGATCAACGACGCGCGCCCGCGCACTCCAATCACTTATACGGCGCGCGCCGGCTCCATAGTCACGATCAACGGGCGGCCCTCGATCGTGCTCCGCGACGGACAGGTGCAGCACCCGAACGCCGAAGGCGGCGTCGACGTCCTGGATTTCGACCGCTACGTACTGCAGCTGGGCCAGACGTTCAACGAACCGCAGATGTTCTTCCTCAAGCCGTCGGACCGGACCCTCTACGGGCTGTTCTTCCCGGACATGACCTCGCACTACGACCAGCGCAATGTGCCTGAATTCCTTTCCGAAGCACACGCACGTTTGTCGGCGCCGCTGCTTAGCATCGCTTTGGCGATGATAGCGCTGGCCGGCGTTCTGGTCGGCGAATTCCGACGCGGAGGTTACGCGCGCCGCATTGCAGTGGCGTCCATTATCGCGTTGTTGGTGCGCCTTGTCGCGATCGGCATTCAGGCGGCTGCGGTGGACAATCCGCGCCTGAACGCCCTGCAATATGCATTGCCCCTCACGGTGATCTTCTTTGCCGGTTCATGGCTGTCGGGACGTTCGCCAAGGCGTAAACGGCGCGAACTCGGCCCGTCCGTATTGGCGGAGGCTGGGGTCGGATGAGTTTCCTCTTCTCGCGCCTCGGCCGCTACGTCGTCGCCGCTGTCCTCGGCGGCATCACCGTGGCGTTAACCGCCGTGCTGGTCTCGATCCTGCTGATCGATTTCGTCGAGGAAATGCGCACGATCGGCACGCGCGCCGAACTGGGCGCGCTTGAAGCCTCGCGGCTGACGCTCCTGAAGACGCCGATGCTGGTCGAGCAGACGCTGCCATTCGTCGTCCTCGCGGGATCGATGATTGCGATCATCGCGCTCAACCGCCGCAGCGAATTGATCGCGATGCGGGCCTCAGGCGTTTCGGCTTGGCGTTTTCTTGCGCCGGCTGGGCTCGTCGGCATCATCCTCGGGATTTTGACGATCACCCTGCTCAATCCGCTGGGCGCAAGCCTGTATTCGCAATTCCAGTCCAATCGCGATATCGCCTTGGCGGACTATGCCGAGCACACCGCGCCGCCGCACGGCGTTTGGATCAGGCAAGGCGACGCCAGCGGCCAGGTCGTCATTCATGCCGATCGCGTGGGATCGAGCGGCGCTCAACTGCTCGACGCGACCTTCATGTTTTTCGAGATGCAGAACGACACGCTGCGCTTCACGCGGCGCATGCAGGTGGGAGAAGCCGACTTGCGTCCGGGCTTCTGGCAATTGTCAAATGTCGTCGAAGCAAGCCCTGGACAAGCCCCGTCACGGGAAGCGCACCTCGCCATCCCAACTTCGCTTGACGCCACTGAGTTGATCGATCGCTTCGTCAATCCGGCGACCTTGTCGTTCTGGGAGCTGCCGGAGTTCATCCGCGATGCCAGGCAGGCGGGTTTTGCGCCCACCCGCTACGAGCTGAAATTCCAGGCCCTTCTCGCTTATCCGCTCCTGCTTGCGGCCATGGCGGGCCTGGGGGCCGCATTCTCGCTGCAACTTTCCCGGCTGGGGCACCTGGCGCAGTGGGGCGCGGCCGGTGTCGGCATCGGCCTTTTCCTCTTCTTCTATGGCCAGCTGGCGGGCGCTTTCGCCATCACCCAAACCGTTCCGGCGCCGGTGGCGGCCTGGAGCGCCCCGGCGGCGGGCATCTTCATAGCCTTGGCGATGATTGCATTCTTGGAAGACGGCTGAAGGGCAACACCCGGCGGCGCTGTTCGCCCACGCGGCGTCGGGCGCTGGACGCCCCGCGCCGGGGACGGTTAGGTAGGCTGGGGAGTCGCTCGAGAAGCATGCGCATGGTCCGTTCGGGGGATATGGCCGATCGCGCGGCCGAGCGGGCGCCGTACCGGTGGGCGGCGCTGGCCGCCGCCGTGGCCGTCAGCGTCAGTCCCAAGGCCCTCGCTCAAACCCCGCCGCCGTCGCCGACGCCGCCGCCGGCGACGACCCCGAACAGCGCCACGCAGGGTCTGCCCGTCCTGCTCGAAGCAGATCAGCTGATCGACGACGACGCCAATAAGACCATTACCGCGCAGGGCGATGTCGAGATCCGCTACGAGGGCCGCACAATGCGGGCCGACACCGTCGTCTACAATCTCAATGCAGGCACTGTGCACGCCACCGGCGATGTCGAGATCGTCGCTGAGGACGGCTCGACGACTTATGCCGACGAGATCGAAACCGACGACAAGCTGAACATCGGCGTCGCCACCGAGGTGCGCGCACGTCTCGGCGGATCAGGCACGCTGGCGGCGCGCGCGGTGTTGCGTCACGGTCCGGGGCAGAGTGAACTCCGCAACGTCATCTACACGAGTTGCCCCATCTGCGAAGGCGGCAACCGTCCTCCCACGTGGAGTCTTCGCGCGCGGCGGGCGATCCAGGACCGCAATGCCCACACGATCCTATATTCAGGCGCCGTGCTTGATGTGGCGGGCGTGCCGATCTTGTATCTGCCGTTCTTCGGCAATCCCGATCCCAGTGTCGGGCGTGCGTCGGGTTTGCTGACCCCTGAAATCGGACGGACAAGCTATCTCGGCGCATTCTTCGACCAGCCGTATTATTGGGCCATATCGCCCTATTCCGATCTCACGGCATCATTGCGTCTGCACCAGAACGTCAATCCGATCCTCGGACTCGAGTTCCGCAAACGCTTCTTCTCCGGCCAGTTCGATATTGCCACTACCGTCACACAAGAGCAGCTTTTCGACACTGACGGGCACACATTCGGCGAAGACCGCGTCCGCGGCGGCGTTTTCGGCAAGGGCCTCTTTCGGCTTACCGATTATTGGCAATGGGGCTTTGGCGTCGAGCGCACGTACGACGATTTCTATCTGCGCCGCTATAACCTCACCGGCCCAGGCGAAAATCGTGGGCCCTATATCGGCACACGCACCCGGCTTATCTCGCAGCTTTATGCGATCGGGCAGGACGATCACTCTTATTCGCAGATTTCCTTCGTCAGCTTTCAGGGTCTGCGCAGCACCGAAACCTCGGACTTGCTGCCGGCGATCCTGCCCGCGGTCGATCTCGAACAAGTGCTCTACGACCCGCTTGTGCATGGCCAAGCGCGCTTGCAGGTGAATGGGGTTGCGCTCACGCGCAACGACAATCCCGCCACGCCCACGTTCGAAGGCAATGACGGACGGCTCACGGGCAGCGTGACATGGCAAAAGGATTGGGTCGTCGGGCCGGGCGTCGTGGTCAGTCCGTTCGCACAGGCGCGCGGCGACTATTATCAAATCGAGACATCGTCAGGCCACTACGAGAGCGTGAGCCGCGGCCTCGGTCTTGCCGGCGTGCAGGCCAGCTGGCCGTTCATGCGCCCGGGGGAGAGTTTCGATTTGATCGTCGAGCCGGTGGTCATGGCCGCCTATGCCAGTCAGGCCGCTGCCGATCCCCGCATCGTCAATGAGGACGGTCTGGGCTTTCAGCTCGACGATTCCGACCTCTTCAGGCCTAACGGCGCACCCAACTACGATCTTTGGGAGCCAGGCGGGCGCGTCAGCGCCGGCGTCCGCATGACGGCGCGCGCCAACAGCGGCCAGAGCGCCTCGCTGATCTTCGGCCGCCGCTGGCGCGACCAAGTGGCGCCGCAGTTTCCGGAATCCTCGAACCTGCACGAGCAGGCCTCGAACTGGGTCGGCGCTGTGCAGGCCGATCTCGGCCACAATCTCGGAGTCGACGCGCGCTTCATTCTCGACGACAGGAATCTCAACATCGACCGTTTGGACCTCGGCGTTCGCGCCTCAGTCGGCCTTTTCAGCGGCAGCGCCCGCTATTTCAGTATCAACGACACGTTTTCCCCCGGCGATCCCCAGCACGAACTCGACGCCAACGTCAGCGTGCAGCTCGCGCGCGGCTGGCGGGCGCAGTTTGGCGTCGTCCGAGACCTAGATTCAGACACAAACTTGCGCCAGGAAATCAGCGCAATCTATGAGGACGATTGCACCTTCCTGGAGATTGCCTACACGCGCTCGGAGACCCAGGCAGGCACGATCGGCCCGAGCGAGGGCGTGCAGATCCGGGTGGGGTTGCGCTCCCTGGGCGTGATAGGCGGGAGCTAGGCGGAGAACACATGCGTTTCACGAAGCTAACCGCCGCGGCGGCCATAGCGGTCGCTTTGGTCGCGGCGCCGCCCGCATTGGCGCAGTCGGCCGAGGGGGTCGCGGCGATCGTCAATGATCACGTGATTTCCACCTTCGATGTGCGTCAGCGCGCGATCTTGCTGCTCGTTTCGGCGGGCATGCAGCAAACGCCGGAGCTGATGCGCCGCGCCAGCGCGCAGGCGCTGAACGACCTGATCAACGAGCGTCTGGAAATCGAAGAGGCCGCCAAATTCCACATCGAAATCACCGATGACCAGGTGAACCGCCGGCTGGCCGACATTGCCTCTCAGAACCATCTTACCGTCGACACCATGGCCCAGCAGCTCGGCGCCGCCGGCGCTTCGATCCAATCGCTGCGCAACCAACTCCAGGCCAACCTCGCCTGGGAGCGTCTGATGCAAGGTATGTACGGAAGCCGGGTGCGCGTATCCGAGAACGAAATCCGCACCACCCAGGAGCGCATCGCCGCCAACGCGTCGCGACCGCAATACTTGCTGTCCGAGATTTTCCTTCCCGCTCACAGCGAGCAGGAATTCACCGACATGCAAGCGGGCGCCATGCACTTGCTCGAGCAAATGCAACACGGCGCGCCCTTCCCGCTGGTGGCGCGTCAATTCTCGCAAGCTCCGTCGGCGGCGACGGGCGGCGATCTGGGCTGGATCGCGTCAACCGCGCTAGATCCGCAATTGCAGCCGGTTGCGGCACAATTGCAGCAGGGACAGGTTTCGCTGCCTATCCGCACGCAGGAAGGCGTCTATATCATCGCCATGCGGGACCGTCGGGAGGGCGCAGCTGCCGGCGCTACATCGCAAGTGAATCTCAAAGAGGTGACGATCCCACGCTCACGGCAGAACGCGCTCGAGCGCATGCAGCGGCGAGCGGCCGGATGCGCCGACCTCGACCGCCTCGTCGCCGGGGTCGACGGCGTCAACGTGATTGACCTGGGGCAAACCTCGGAAGCAGATCTCTCCCCCGCCATGCGCGACCGCATCAATGGCGTCGCGGTCGGCCACGCCACAGCGGTGCAGCAGGACGGTGATAACGCCAACTTCGTGATTGTCTGCAGCCGCCAGACCGGAGGCGGCGGCGTGCCGACGCGCGATGAAATCGAGCAACGCTTGCGCGGCGAGGAACTGGCCATGCTCGCCGAGCGCTATCTGCGCAATTTGCGCCGCGAAGCGTTGATCATCACCCGCAACTAGACCCATGAAGCCGCTCGCGGTTTCGATGGGCGATCCGGCCGGGATTGGCCCGGAACTGGCCATGCAAGTAGCGGCCGACCGACGCGACGCGCCGCCCTTCTTCCTCATCGGCGACGCTGATGCCCTGGCGCGGGCCGCCCGGCGCATCGGCGCGCCGCGACCGAACCTGCGCGTGATCCGGAGCGCCGGCGAAGCCGATGGAAACGACGGCGCGCTTGCCGTGCTCGATACGCCGCTTGCGGTGGAGGAGACGCCAGGCGCGCCAGACCCGATCAACGCAGACGCCGTCATCGCCTGCATCGAGAACGGTGTCGCCGCGGTGCGCCAGGGCGCGGCATCGGCGCTGGTGACCCTGCCGATCGCCAAGGCCGTCTTGCACACGGCGGGCTTTGCGTTTCCCGGCCATACCGAGTTCATCGCCCACCTGACCGAAGATGAAGCGGTAAAAGGCGCGCGAGGCCCGGTGATGATGCTTGCGGGCCCGTCGCTGAAAGTGGCTTTGGCGACCATTCACACGCCCCTGGCTCGGGTGCCGGCGGAACTGACCCGCGAACGCATCGAGCAGGTCGGGCGGGTGCTCGGCGAAGCGCTAAGGCGCGACTTCGGCATCGCCTCGCCGCGCATGGCGCTCTGCGGCCTCAACCCCCACGCCGGCGAGCGCGGCCACATCGGCGTCGAAGAGATCAAGATCATCGACCCCGCCGCCGCGGCGCTGCGCGCCGAAGGCTGGAACGTAACCGACGCCCGTTCAGCCGATGCGCTGTTCGGCGAAGAGGCGCGCAAGGGTTATGACGCCGCCATCGCGCTCTATCACGACCAGGGCCTGATCCCCATCAAGACGCTGCACTTCTGGGATGCCGTGAACGTCACGCTTGGCTTGCCCATGGTGCGAACCTCGCCCGATCATGGCGCCGCCTTCGATATCGCCGGCAAAGGCGTTGCGCGCGACGACAGCTTCCGCGCGGCGCTCAAGCTTGCCTGGGAAATGGCGGAGCGCCGCGCGCGCGCATGAACGCCGACGATCTGCCGGCGTTGCGCGAAGAACTGCTGGCTCATGGTCTGTGGGCCAACAAGCGCCTCGGCCAGCACTTCCTGCTCGACATGAACATCACCCGCCGCATCGTGCGCGCCGCCGGCGGCCTGACCGGTCAAACCGTGGTTGAAATTGGTCCGGGCCCCGGCGGCCTCACGCGCGCACTGCTGGAGGCGGGCGCGCGCGTCGTGGCGATCGAGAAGGACGAACGCTTCCTGCCGCTGCTCGAACCCCTCGTCGCCTGGAGCGGAGAGCGTCTCCGCGTCGTGCATGCCGACGCTCTTGCGGTGGATCACGCCTCGCTTGCCGGCGCGGGCGCGCAGATCGTCTCCAATCTGCCGTACAATGTCGGCACCGAACTGCTGGTGCGCTGGCTCAAGGCCGGCGCGTGGCGCGGCGCAATGACGCTTATGTTCCAGAAGGAGGTTGCGCAGCGCATCGTCGCCAAACCCGGTTCGGAGGCGTACGGGCGCCTCGCCGTGCTTGCTCAGGCGCGCT
The DNA here is from genome assembly GCA_018241475.1 of Pseudomonadota bacterium. Classification (GTDB taxonomy): domain Bacteria; phylum Pseudomonadota; class Alphaproteobacteria; order Caulobacterales; family Aquidulcibacteraceae; genus Vitreimonas. The sequence continues at coordinate 9,026 of JAFEDV010000399.1, forward strand.
GCCACGCGCGCCAGGAATTCACCGTCCCCGCGCGCGCCTTCACGCCGCCGCCCAAGGTCAACAGCGCCGTGGTGCGTTTGATCGATCGCGCCGACGCCTACCCGCATCTCGATGCGCTCGAGCGCGTCACCGCCGCCGCCTTCGGCCAACGCCGCAAGATGCTGCGCAGCGCGCTCAAAGCGCTGACACCCAGCGCCGACGTCTTGCTGCACGCCGCGAACATCGAACCAACAGCGCGCGCCGAGGAAATCGATCAGGCCGGTTTCCGCAGGCTGGCCGAGGCGTGGCGCGCGATGACGTCCGCCTAG
>JAFEDV010000039.1 GCA_018241475.1 Pseudomonadota bacterium
AATCCCAGGGGCTGGCGTTAAGCGTGATGGCTCGGCCCATGCCGAGGGAAGGCGCGGCGATGCTTCAGGCTTCAGCGTTGTTTTTGGGCGTCTTTGGGCTTTGGCTGGGGCTGCAGCAGCGGTTTGACGCCGCCACGATCGCCGGCGGGGCGCTCGCGGCGCTGGCCTGCGTGCGCATGACCGCGCGCTTGCCGCATCTGGGCCGCGGCACTTTCACCAGGATGCCGCAGCTTGCGGCCGTTCAAGTTGCGAGGTTGGGATCGGCCTTTGCCGAGGCGCTCACCACGATCCGGGCGGCGATTGCAGCGGATGTGAAGCTCACACCGGCTTTGGTGCGCGTACGCACGCGTACCGACGACGCGCTCAGCACCGCCACGCTCGCCGCCTGGATCGGCGCGGCGCCAGGGGCGGTAGTGATCGCGACCGATAGCGATGGCCTGCTCGTGCACGTCAACAACGAAAGCGACGAGCGTTTCGCGAACATGCGGCATTGGGAAGAGGTGCTGGCGCCCGGTTTGCGCGGGGAGCGTTCGGCATGATCGCCTTGAGCGCCGCCTGCGCCGCCCTGATCGTGCTGCTTCTGGGCCTGGTGAGGCTGTTTTTCGGGCCGACGTTCTACGATCGCGTCGTGGCGGCGAACGCCGTGGCGATCTGCGTCGTGGTCATTCTTGCAGCGCTCGGCGTCGCGGCGGGCGACAGCCGCGCGCTCGATGCCGGCATCGCCCTGGTCTTGGCGCTGCTCGTCGCCAACGTCGCGATGTTCAAGTTCTCCTACGCCAGGACATTCCAGTCGGCGATTGCGCGCGTGGAGGATTCGCTTTGAGCGTCGCGCCGCTCGTGGATTGGGCGCGCTTCGGCGCCGCCGGCTTGTGCATAGCAGCGGGCAGTCTGCTGATGCTGGGCGCCGTCATCGGATTGCTGCGCTTTCCCGACGTATTCACGCGGCTGCATGCGGCGGGGGGAACGCTGGCCTTGGGGGCGAGTGTCAGTCTGTTCGGCCTGCTTGTGCTGTCGCCTTCAATACTGGCGGCTGCGAAGATCGCCCTTCTCATCGCCTTGATCACCGCGGTGACGCCCGTGCTTTCACACATCGCCGGCAGCGCGGCGCACGCGTCTGGCATCTCACCCATTGTCGGCGCTTATGCAGCGCCGCGGCCGGGTAAGCGCGCGGGCTCCCCATGATGGGCGCCGACGAAGCCGTGCTGCTGGTCTCGAGCCTTCTGGCGCTTGCTCTATTAGGCATCGCCTTGGCGTTGGCGGTCGCAGCCTTGACAGCGCGCGCCCTGTTTGTCGCCACGGTATTCTGCATGCTGTTAGCCGCCGTTGCGTCAGCGGCCATGCTGGCGCGCGACGGGAGCTTGCCGGCGATCGCGCTGCTTGTGTTTGGCGCCGGCTTGTCACCGCTCTGGCTTCTGGGCGGCGTGCTGCTGAGCAGTTCTGCGATCAAGGCGCGACGCCGCGGCGCGCCCTGGCTGACCGTGCTGGCGTCGCTGGCGACGGCCGCGATTATCGTCACGGTCAGTCCGGAACTCGGCACGACGCACGCAGCGGGCGCACATCCCGTCGGGATTCCGATGCTGCTTGCAGCGCTCATGTTCGTGGCTGCCATCGTGGTTTGCGCGCTATTGGGGTACGGCGAGCGCGGCGCGCTGGGCCGTGCACGTGGCGCTGCATGAGCAGCGCCGACAATGCCGTCTTCGCCGTCGCGGCGCGATGGCTGACGCCGCTCGGAGCGCTCTTCGCATTCGCGCTTCTCGCTGCCTGGCCTGCGGGCGTCGGCGTCGGTTTCGTCGCAGGGCTGGCGCTGGTTTTGCCCATTGCCTTGAACGCGCTGATCTTCGGCGCGCGCTCGGTGCTGCTCGCCGCGCCCTCGCTCTTGCTGCGAGCTGGACTGGCGATTGGACTTGTGGCCGCGGTCGCCGGCGCTGGCGCGCCAAATTTCCGCTGGAGCGGAGAGCTCGTCGAGGCCGGTGCGTTCGCCGCGACCGCGGCGGGGCTGTCGCTGGTGACGCTCGCTCTCATGGGCCGGGCCGGCGCCTTGCGGGACGGCGCCTGGTGATGGCTGCGGCGCTTGCAAGCCTGGCGCTCGCGGCGCCCGTGCTGCTGCTTGCGCTTGGCGCCGCAGGATGCCTCAGTGCGCGCAATCTCAACAAGCGAGCCGCAGCGCTTTCGGTCGCGCTTGTTGGCGCGGTTCTATCCGCAGCCGCGCTCGGCGCGAACGCGAGCTTCTTGATTATCGGCGTCGGCATCGCCGTCGCCTATGCGGCGATCGCAACGGCTCTGCTGGTGCGGGTTCAGGAGAGCTACCAAACCGTCGAGGCGGACGAAATCGACGCCTGCGATCTCGCCGACGAGCCGCCGGAGCCGCGCGCGTGATTGCAACGTTGTTGGATTTGGGGCGCGCCCATGCGGCCTTGCTTGTCGTGGCGATTCCGTTTGTCGGGGCGGCGCTCGCCGCTGCAGCGGCGAACGCGCGCTTGAGCTGGATAATAGCCACGCTAAGTGCGCTCGCGGCGAGCGTCATCGGCCTTG
>JAFEDV010000003.1 GCA_018241475.1 Pseudomonadota bacterium
AGCACCTGGTCGCCGGTGTTGAAGAAATACATCGCGCTCGCGCACCTGCAGAGGCCGCACTACGAGCCGGGCTCGGAAGTGATGATGGAAATCACCGTCGAACACCATCGCAAGCATGCGCCGGCGAAGGTGGTGAGGCTGCCGTTCTACGATCCGGCTTGGAAAAAGCAGTAGAATGGCCGCCAACACATATGACGCGATCATCATTGGTGCGGGCCACAATGGCCTGATCGCCGGCGCGTACCTGGCGCGCGCCGGCAAGAAAGTGGCGATCCTGGAGCGGCGGCCGATCGTCGGCGGCGCGGCGGTGACGGAAGAGATTTTTCCAGGCTACAAGTTCACCGAGTTCTCGTACGTCGTAAGCCTGCTGCGGCCGGAAATCATTCGCGATCTGGAATTGCCGAAGCATGGGCTGAAGATCTTGCCGCTGCCATCGACGGTGACGCCGATGGACAATGGAGACTATCTCGCCGGCTGGCCGGATCCGGAGCCGACGCGGCGCGAAATCTATCGTCACTCGCCGCGCGACGCCGAAGCTGCCGACGAATACGGCCGCGTCATGGCGCGCGCCGCCAAGGCCATCAAGCCGGTATTGTCGCTGGTGCCGCCCGATCCGTCGTCGATGTCGCTGCGCGACATGCTGGGCCTGTTGAAGCTCGGTCAATACGCAAGAAGCTTGAGCGAAAAGGAACTTTATCGGATCGCCAAGCTCGTTACTCAGTCCTCAGCCGACCTGCTGAACGAATGGTTCGAATTCGATCCGCTCAAGGGCACGAAATCGGCAAGCGGCGTCATCGGCACGTTTCTGGGCCCGCATTCGCCGGGTACGGCTTACGTGCTGTTGCACCATTACATGGGCGAGATCGACGGTGCGTTTCGCGCCTGGGGCTTCGCCAAGAACGGCACGGGGGGCGTGACAGCGGCCATCGCCTCGTCAGCGCGTGCGCTCGGCGCCGAGATCAGGACGAACGCGTCGGTCGCTCAAGTTATCGTTAGAGGCGGTCGGGCCGCCGGAGTTGCATTGGAGAACGGAGACGAACTGCGCGCGAAAGTGGTGATGTCGGCGGCCGATCCGAAGCGCAGCTTCCTCTCGTTTGTGGAGGCAAAGCATTTTCCGGATGAGTTCGTCGAGCAGATCAGGAATTTCCGCGTGCGCGGCTCGTCGGGCAAAGTGAACATCGCTCTTTCCGCACTGCCGGAATTCACGTGCTTGCCGGGCGAGAGCCCGCTGCACAAGGGCGCCATCTCGATCAGCCCGTCCATCGACTACATCGAACGCGCCTACGACGAAGCCAAGTACGGGCAATTCTCCACCAATCCCTATATCGACATGATCATTCCATCGATGATCGATCGCGACATGGCGCCGCCCGGACATCATGTCATGTCCTGCTTCGTGCAGTATGCGCCCTACGACATCGAAGGCGGATGGGACGACGCCAAGCGCGACGCTTTCGGCGAAACGGTGATAAGCACCATCGAGCGCTATGCGCCCAACATCCGCAAGCTCATCGTCGGCAAGCAGGTGATCACGCCGAAGGACATCGAGCGCATCGCCGGCATCACCGGCGGCAACATTTTCCACGGCGAACTGCTGCTGCATCAATTGTTCTTTCTGCGTCCCGCGCCGCAATGGGCTGACTTCCGCACGCCATTGCCGGGCTACTATTTCGGCGCATCGGGCGCCCATCCGGGCGGCGGCGTGATGGGCGCCGCCGGCAGAATGGCGGCGCAGGAAGTGCTGAAGGATTGGCGCTGATGGCCGAACTAGGGGAGTAGGAGAGTAGGGGAATAGGGGATTATGGATGGGACAGGTGAATTCGTATCATCTTCGCATCTCACAGGGCTCGCTGAAGGAGTTGGAAACGCACCTTATCATAGCGGAGAGGACCGGTGTGGCCGATGAACAAGAGGTCAAGCAGCTTCTTGAGCGATGTGAGAGCGTAGGGAAGTTGCTCAGGTTGCTCATACGAAAGCTCGGCGAGGCGCAGTCTTCTGACTGAACCCTACTCCCATATTCCCATACTCCCTTATTCCCCCGAGTGTCTTTGATGCCGACAAATCAGTATGACGTCATTGTCATCGGCGCCGGGCTGAACGGCCTGGTCGCGGCGAACTATCTCGCCAAGGCGGGCAAGAAGGTGCTGGTGCTCGAGCGCCGGCCCATCGCCGGCGGACAAGCGGTGACGGAGTCGTTTGGCGACGGATTCCAAGTCGATGCGCTGCACGCCGGCGGGCAATTGCGTCCCGATATAGTCAGCGAACTCGAGCTTGAACGCCATGGCTTGCCGAAATCGACGACTGAACCGCTCATCTCGATTCTGCCAGATGGGCGTCAGCTTCGGTTGAGCGCCGATTCCGGCGCCGAGACGCTGGCTTCCATCAAGGCGGTTTCTGCGCGCGATGCGGAGCGCTGGCCCGAGTTCGTCGCCTTCATGCAGGAAGCCGTGGGTTTTCTCGATGCTGCGTATCGGACCCCGATGCCGCGCCTGCCGGAGGTCTCGCTCGCGGAGGGCTGGCCGCTCGCCAATCTCGCGCGGCGACTGCGCCGTTTGGGCGCGCGCGACATGTTCCGCGTGATCCGCATGTTGCCGATGTCGGCGCTCGAACTCACGGAAGAATGGTTCGAGTCCGAGGCCATGCGCGCGGCGATCGGCGCGGTGGCGGTGCATGGCGCAACGCTTGGTCCAATGTCGGCCGGCTCGGGCTACACGCTGATGCATAACTGGCTGAACCGCGGCGGCCCAGGCCATGTGCGCGTCGAAGGCGGAGTAGGACGCATCGCCGACGCGCTCGTCGCCGCGCTGAACGCCCGCGGCGGCGAGCTGCGCACGTCCGCCGAAGTGAAGTCGATCGTCAACGACGATCAGCGCGCGACCGGCGTGCGTCTCGCAGGCGGCGAGGAGTTCGCCGCGCCGATCATCGTCTCCGCCGCCGATCCGCGCCACACTCTGCTCGATCTTGTCGGTGCGCCGGAGCTGCCGCCGGAATTCGTCTGGCGCACGCAATCGATCAAGATGCGCGGCTCGGTGGCGAAGGTGCACCTGCTCACCGATGGCGACCACGGCGCGCCGAAGGGCGTCCTGATGATTGCGCCGTCGCTGCGTTATGTCGAACGCGCGTTCGACGCGGCGAAGTACGGACGCATGTCGACAGAGCCGTATCTGGAAATCACGGCTAACGGCCGCGTCGTCTCCATCCACTTTCAGTTCGCGCCCTACGCCCTGCGCGAAAGCGAGTGGAGCCAGGAGCGCGCGGTGCTGGAGCGCGTCGCGGTCGAGACCGCCGCCAGCGCTCTCCCGAAATTGAAGTCATCGATCCGCGAAGTCAGGTCGCTGACGCCGCTTGATCTTGAAAAAACCTATGGCCTTACCGAAGGCGATTTGAATCATGGCCAGCTCATCCTCGATCAGATGTTCTTCATGCGCCCGATGCCGGGCTGGTCGACGCACAAGACGCCAATGGACAACCTTTTCCTTTGCGGCAACGGCGTCCACGGCGGCGGCGGCTTGAGCGGCGCCAGCGGTCGCAACGCAGCGAGGGCGGTCTTGAAAGCGGTCTGACGCAGGGCGCTCGAAGCTCCGCGAAATGGGGCCAAATTCGGGCGCACCTCCCGCGACCTTCGGCCCCCAGGCGAACCTTTGACAGACCTTAATAGAACGCTAATGTCCGCGCCACTCGGGGGCGAGCGGAGCCAAGTGGTGGGGAATTCAAACGCCCAAGCGGTCGCGCCGCAAAGCGTGCGGCCTCAATCCATCAGTTGCATCATCTGTGCGTACAACGAAGCCGATCGCATCGGCCGTGTGCTGCGCGCCGTCGTGGGGCATCCGCTGATCGATGAGATCATCGTCATCAATGACGGTTCGACCGACCAAACCGAGGCGCGCGCGCGGGCCTTCCATGGCGTCTCGGTCGTCTCGATCCATCCGAATGGCGGCAAGACCCAGGCGCTGCTCACCGGCATAACCCTGGCGAAGAGCGAGTATCTGATGCTGCTCGACGCGGACCTGGATGGCCTGACGCGCGGCGCCATCGACCGGCTCGCGCAGCCGGTCCTGTCGGGCGAAGCCGACAGCAGCATCTCGATGCGCGGCGACACCCTGCCGCTCTTCCGCTCGCTCGGCATCGACTTCATCTCCGGCGAACGGGTGCTGCCCCGCAAGATGTTCAACAGCGCGCTTGAGGAAATGTCGCGCTTGCCGCGCTGGGGCGGCGAAGTGTTCATCAACGAACTCATCATCGAGCAGCGCTTGAAGGTGCAGGTCGTCGACTGGGCCGATGTGTTCCACACGCCGAAGGGCGAGAAGGTCGGTTCGAAGAAGGCCGGCGCCAAGCAAGAGTGGAAGATGTTTCAAGACATGGTCCGCGTGCTCAGTCCGTTCGGCATCATCCGTCAGCACTGGGGCCTGATGCGGCTGGCCGGCGTGTTCTTCTTCAAGACGCTCAATCTGCTTGTCCCGCCGATCCGGGCCCGCGCCTGAGCGCAAAACAAAACCCCGCGGCGAGCGCCTGCGGGGTGAAGAACCTTTGAGGAAACGACGGAGCGATGGCTCCTCGGGTAGGATTCGAACCTACGACCAACCGGTTAACAGCCGGTTGCTCTACCACTGAGCTACCGAGGAACGACGCCCGCGCCCAAAGGCGAGGAAGCGGGTCTCTATCAAGTTCGGCCCGGCGGGGAAAGACCCCGGCGTCAGCCCCAAACGAAAACGAGGGCCCCTTGCGGGGCCCCAATCAGAATAAAACGAGGGCCCCTTGCGGGGCCCCAATCAGAATAAAACGAGGGCCCCTTGCGGGGCCCTCGAAGGCGTTGGGTATGGTGGGGTGTCTCCAAGGGAAGAC
>JAFEDV010000400.1 GCA_018241475.1 Pseudomonadota bacterium
GATTGCCGGAATAAGATCAGGCAGCACCGAAGCCCAGGTCGGACGCTCGCCCTGCTGTGCGCCGCGCCGCGCGCAACCGTCATACGCCACCCCCTCGAACAGGACGTGCGCGACGTAAGGCTGTGTAGTCGATCCCGCCTGACACGGCTGCTGCATGATGGTGATGGTGAGCGGGCCGGCGACCACCCGCATGCCGTGCTGGTGGTATTGCCGCTCGCCCGGAATGCCGCCGTCGTCGCCAAGCCCCGGACGCGTGAATTGAGCATAATCGCTGAGCAGGCTCAGCTCCCAGGCGCCTTCATCGGAATCGGAATCGAGACCGCCCGATGCCTGGAAGTCGCCGCTGTAGTTCGCTTGCGTGGCCGCGTCCGCCGGACCGCCGAGCGCCGCCAGCTGCTGCGCCGAAAGCGCCGCCTCGCGCTCCTCGTTGGTCGGCGGCGTGGAGGACGCCTCGTCATGCCGCTGCGCCGGCGGCGAGCAGCCAAACAATGCCAACGCAAGGATTGCCGCGCCGAAACCAAGTCCGCGGATCGGTGTCCGCATGGGTCATCCCCTCTCCGGCGCCAAGACAAGCGCCACCGCCCTCGCCGCGGATTAGTATAGACGCATGACCCGTGATTCCGGCGCCCCATTTTATGAGTTTTTCGCCGGGGGCGGCCTGGCGCGCCTGGGGCTCGAGCCGGACTTCGCGTGCGTCTTCGCCAACGATATCGATCCCGCCAAGGCGCGCGCCTATCAGGCTGCATTCGGCGACGGGCGCATGCGCGTCGGCGACATCTGGAAGCTGTCGCCCAATGACCTTCCAGGCCAGGCGGCTTTGGCGTGGGCGTCCTTCCCTTGTCAGGACCTGTCGCTGGCGGGCGCTCGGCGCGGACTAGCGGCGCCGCGCTCGGGCGCATTCTGGGGCTTTCATCGCCTGATCGAGAAGCTCGCCGCCGAGAAGCGCTCACCCGGCATCCTGGCGCTCGAAAACGTCTGCGGTCTGCTGAGTTCGCATGGCGGCGCGGATTTTACGGCGCTCGTCCAAGCGCTGGACGGACTAGGCTACCGTGTCGGCGCCTTGGAAATCGACGCGGCCCACTTCGTGCCGCAATCGCGTCCGCGCCTCTTCATCGTCGCGGCGCGCAGCGCACCCGCCGCGTTTGCGGCAGCAGGGCCGGGCGAACCGTTTCATTCACCCGCACTGCGCAATGTCGTCGCGCGCCTGCCGGACGGCTTGCGCAAGCATTTCGTCTGGTGGCGTCTGCCGATGCCGCCAAAGCGCAATACGCGTCTTGTCGACATTCTCGACGACGATGCGAGCGTTGCGTGGAACAGCGAAGAGCAAACAGCACGCCTGCTCTCGCAGATGAGCGCCTTGCAGATCGCCCGCGTGGACGCCCTGCGTGAGAGCGGCAAGCGCGAAGTTGGCGCCGCCTTCCGGCGCATCCGCGTGGAGCAGGGCGAACGCGTGCAACGTGCGGAGGCGCGCTTCGATGGTCTGGCCGGATGCCTGCGCACGCCGGCCGGCGGGTCGAGCCGTCAGCTGCTCCTGTTCGTCGAAGGCGAAGCGACGCGCTCGCGCTTGCTTTCGCCGCGCGAAGCCGCACGCCTCATGGGGGCGCCAGATGATTATCCGCTGCCGGAAAATCAAACAGCCGCGCTCCACCTCTTCGGCGATGCGGTCTGCGCACCCGCGGTTCGCTGGCTTTCGCAGCACTTGCTGGCGCCGCTCGCAGGCGTGAGCGCCGCGCGCAAAAGCGCATGACGGCTCGAGCCGACGTTTTCGACGCCGAGAAGCGCTCCGCGATCATGCGCGCGGTGAAATCGCGCGACACCGCCCCCGAGCGCGCCGTGCGCGCCGCAGTGCGCGCCTTGGGCTATGGCCGCCGCTATCGCATCGGCGGCGCAGGGTTGCCAGGCAAACCGGACCTCGTGTTCGGAGGTATGCGCAAAGCCGTCTTCGTGCGCGGCTGTTTCTGGCACGGCCATGGCTGCAAGCGCTGCGCGCGCGCGCCGAAAGATAACGCCGCCTACTGGCGCGCCAAGATTGCACGCAATCGCGCCCGCGACGCCGGCGTGGTGAAGGTGCTGCGCGCCGACGGCTGGAAGACGCTCACGATCTGGGAATGTGAGACACGCGATGCGGTGAAGCTTGCCGCTAGGCTGGCGCGCTTTCTGGCCTGAGCCGCGCTCCCGCCTGGACGCACACCGGCGCTTCCAGCACGAACGGGAACACGGAGCCCTGCCCCAGTTCGCTGCGCGCCGAAAGCTGCACGCCCATGAGCTTCGCCAGGCGGATAGAGATCGCCAGCCCCAGGCCCGGCCCCTCGTCCGCGGCGGTGAAGCGCCCTTGAC
>JAFEDV010000401.1 GCA_018241475.1 Pseudomonadota bacterium
CATCGGCATTTATTGGAATAACCACCATCACTTCATGTACGTCGCCAAGAGCGTGAACGGCGGCATCCTGTGGGCGAACATGGGATTGTTGTTCTGTCTGTCGCTGGCGCCGTTCACCACGGCGTGGCTCGGCGAAAGCGGCGGCGCGCCAATTCCGACCGCCGTGTATGGCGTGTCGCTGATCCTGCCGGCGTTTGCGTATCTGATCCTGCAAACGTTGATGATCCGCGCCGACGGGCCCGACAGCGCGCTCGCGAAGGCGGTGGCTAGCGACAACGATTGGAAAGGCCGGTTCTCACCCCTCTTCTATGCGCTGGGCATCGTGCTTTCGTTCTTCTACCCCCCGCTCGCCTGGGCGATCTACGTGCTGTTGGCTCTGATTTGGCTCGTGCCGGATAAACGGATGCAGCGGGTGATCAATCGGAGTGGCTTGCCGCCATCACGTTCGTGAAGCTTAACGAGGATGGATTCGATATCTTGGGCGCCATGAACGATTCGAGCGATCAGGATATGATCTTCCCTCGCCAGAAAAATGATGATGTGCCGCCGCGCGACGGCGCGGAGGGTACGGCGACTCTTGCTTTGGCGATGCCTCCGCGCCCCTTACGCGGCCAGAGCCCAGCGCTTTCAACCTCTTCCTGATTGTTGCGCCAGCTCTTGTGGCAGCGCGGGCGCCAGAATTCTCCGTGTACCAAGCCAATATCGACTGAAAATCACGCCGCGCCTGTGGTGTGAATTGGAGGCGACGCCTCATTCGGCAGCTTTGCCGGCAGCTTCCTCGCGGTTGGCTTGCGCTTCCAGATCATCAATCCATTGATCGATGTCCCGAAAGAAATCCTCTTCGGATATCCATCCATCCCGATCCGCTTCCGCGACCGCATCGTCCAGCGACTTGCGGAACGCATCGAGCTTTTGGCTGTCGCGCAGCCGGGCCTCGACAAGCGCCTCCACGCTTTCGGCGCGGCCAGCGGCGACTTCGGCGCGAGCCCAGGCTTCCAGATCGGCGGGTAGAGTTATGGCGGTCATACGCCTAAGATAGCAGGGTTAGGACGAAATTTCATCCTGGATGGTGATTCGGCTGGCCGGCTAACGGAGCGAGCGAGGGCTTGCGGTGGCGCATGCAGCTCCTTGAAGACCTTTCTTCCCATACATTCTCGGGGTCGATATCTC
>JAFEDV010000402.1 GCA_018241475.1 Pseudomonadota bacterium
GTGGAGGATTTGCGGGCGCACGCGGTACAGCCGGCGCCGCACGCGCCGGGCGCACCGGCGGCCCACGGCCCGCTGCTACTCGCGCCGGTGACGCTGGACATCGATCTCGCGAGCGCACGCGTGTCGGTGGAGGTGAGGCTCTGAACCATGACCTGCGAACCTGGCGATCTGCCGCCGAAGGCGAAGCAAGCGTCCCGCGCCTACATACGCGACATGGCGATCGCAGCGGTCGTTTATGTCGGCGTCGTGTTCGGCGCAGTGACGCTCATCCGGCACATGCCGTTCAGTCTGCCGCAATGGGCGGTAGTGATCGTGGCGCTGACGCCGCTCATTCCGGCGCTGATGATGATGCGCACGTATATGACATATCTGCGCTCCATGGATGAGCTGGGTCGGCGCATTCAAACGGAAGCGTGGCTGATCTCTGCCGGCGCCGTCGGGCTCGGGACCTTCACCTACAGTTTTCTGGAAGAATGGGCGCATTTTCCGCGCATTGATCTCGTGTGGATATTCCCGGCGCTCATCTTCTTTTGGGGCCTGGGCACGTTCATCGTGCGGGGGCGCTACAAATGAAGAAGCAATTTCAAACGATCGATTGGAGCAAAGCCAAACGTTCGTTTCGCAGAACTGCGATCTATTTAGGAATCTATTTGATCCTGACATTTGCAAGCGCGAGCATGCTGGTGACGCTGCATCCATCCCGCGCGTTAGCGATCACACTGGCTCTGGTTCCAGCCTTTGCGGCAATCGGGATCGTGCGCGCTTATTTGCTGAGCGTGCGTGAATTGGATGAGTTTCAGCGGCGCCTGCACTACGAGGCGATCCTTATCGCCGCAGCGGTCACCGCGTTCGCGAGCGTCGCCTATGGTTTTCTCGAACTCTGGGCCGGCTTTCCGCGTCTGCCGGCGTTCTTTGCCATGCTTGTGATGGTGGGTGCGTTCAGCCTCGCGATCGTGGTTCTCAATTGGCGCCATCGCCTATGAGAAACCGCCTCAAAGTGCTGCGCGCCGAGCGCAATTGGAGCCAGGCGGATCTCGCCGACCGTCTTGAAGTTTCGCGTCAAAGCGTGAACGCCATCGAGACCGGCAAGTACGATCCCTCGCTGCCGCTCGCCTTCAAGATCGCCCGCGTGTTCGCGCTGCCGATCGAGCAGATTTTCTCCGACGAAGTGGAGGCTGCGTCATGAGTACGCAAACCGACGTGCCGCGCGGCAACAACGCTGTTATGATCACCCGGGTCTTCATCGTAATCGCGCTCCTCGGCGCGGCGTTGTTCCTCGGAGCCTATGGCACGCACCTCGCGCGCTGGTCCGACGCGGTCGCCATCGTGGTCGCGCTGATGTGCGCGGCCAGCGCACTGCGGCTCGCTGCAGAGTCCTTCTATCCCGATGCCCTTGGTGCGCGCATCGGAGTTGAAGGTCCGAGCACCGCCCGTGAAGTGCGGCAGGTGCGATTGCAGGCGATGTTGCTGGTGGCGTTGGCGATTGCCCTCGTTTGGCCCGTCACCGCGACATGGCTGCACTGGCCTGCGCCGGCATGGGCCTACGTCGTCACGGCGGCCTTCATTCTGGTGCGTATCACTTACACCTGGGTTGTTTTCGCCCGCGCCGACGAGTTCAGCCGTCAGCGAACACGCCAGATGGGTTGGTGGATATTCTTTGCCGGGCAGACTGCGCTCTTGGCTTATGCATCCGCGGAACGGCTTGGGCTCGCACCCACGCTGACGGCGTGGGACATCCTGGTTCTTATGCAGTTTCTTTCGATCATGATGGCGGCGTTCCTCGGCAAGGCGCGTACCGCCGCTTGATCGTCAGCCCGGGCGCCTTTAGGCGTCCGTGCTGCAATGGCTAACGAGGCGCCGCGCTGCTTCCAGGACGTGATCCTGACGCTCCAGACCTACTGGGCCGAGCAGGGCTGCGCGATCCTGCAGCCGTACGACACCGAAGTCGGCGCCGGCACTCTGCATCCCGCCACCACTTTGCGTGCGCTTGGCCCCAAGCCATGGCGCGCGGCCTATGTGCAGCCGTCGCGGCGGCCGAAGGATGGACGCTACGGCGAAAATCCGAACCGGCTGCAGCACTATTATCAGTTCCAGGTCATCCTGAAGCCGAACCCGCCGAACCTGCAGCACCTCTATCTGCAATCGCTGGTGCGCATCGGCATCGACCCGCTCTTACATGACATCCGCTTCGTCGAAGACGATTGGGAAAACCCGACCGTTGGCGCCTGGGGGCTGGGCTGGGAAGTGTGGTGCGATGGCATGGAGGTCTCGCAATACACCTACTTTCAGCAGGTCGGTGGCCTCGATGTGCGCCCCGTCAGTGGCGAACTCACCTACGGGCTCGAGCGGTTGGCGATGTACGTGTTCGGCGTCGATAACGTTTTCAATCTGCCGTTCAACGATCCGAAATCGGCGACGCCGCTCACTTACGGTGATGTGTTCCTGGAGAACGAGCGCCAGCAATCGCGCTTCAATTTCGAACTCTCCGACGCGGAGATGAATCTGCGCTGGTTCAATGACGCGGAAGCGACGGCGAAGCGCTTGTTGGACGCCGGCGCGGTGCTGCCGGCGTTCGACTACACGCTGAAGGCCTCGCATCTGTTCAATCTGCTCGACGCGCGCGGCGTGGTGAGTCCCACCGAGCGCCAAAGCTTCATCGCAAGAGTGCGCGATCTAGCGAAGGGTTGCGCCAACGCTTGGGCGGAGTCGCAACA
>JAFEDV010000403.1 GCA_018241475.1 Pseudomonadota bacterium
GGACGCGGGCGCAAAGCGCATTGCCGTACGCATCGAGCGTGGCGGCCTGGGACTTATTTCGGTCGAAGATGACGGCGGCGGCATTCCGCACGCGGAGCTCGCGCTGGCCGTGGAGCGCCACGCCACCTCGAAACTGGCGGCGGAAGCGAGTGGTGCGATCGATCTCTTGAACATCAGCACGATGGGGTTCCGCGGCGAGGCGCTGCCTTCGATCGGCGCGGTTGCGCGGCTCGCGATCACTTCGAAGGTGCGCGGCGCCGACGGCGCTTGGACGATAGCCGTTGAAGGCGGAGTGCTGTCGCCAGCGAGGCCTGCGCCTTGGGCGGCGCTCAACGAAAGCGGCGCGCGTCTGGACGTGCGCGATCTTTTCTACGCGACGCCGGCGCGGCTCAAATTTATGAAGTCCGAGCGCGCCGAGATGATGGCGGCGAGCGAGGTCGTAAAGCGCCTCGCCATGGCGCGCCCCGATGTGGCGTTCTCGCTCGAGCACGATGGACGCACATCGCTGCGTCTCGCTGCCGAGAAAGGCGCCGATAACGAGAGCCGCCGTGCGCGCCTGGCCGCCATTCTCGGCGCCGACTTCGCGCCGAACTGCATCCCGCTCGATCAGACACGCGACGCGGTGCGGCTCTCCGGATTCGCCGGTTTACCCACCTTTCATCGCGGCACGCGCGAGCACCAGCACTTGTTCGTCAATGGCCGGCCGGTGAAGGACAAACTCATCGTCGGCGCCGTGCGCGCGGCCTACCAGGATCTGCTCGCCCGCGATCGCCATCCGGTCGTCGCGCTGTTTGTCGATTTGCCGCCATCGGAAGTCGACGTGAACGTGCATCCGGCGAAAACCGAGGTGCGTTTCCGCGATGCGGCGCTGGTGCGGGGCCTCATTGTCGGCGCGCTGAGCCATGCGCTTGCCGGCGCCGGCCATCGTGCTTCCACCACAACCGCAACCAGCGCACTAGGCGCCATTCGCTCGCACTACGCGCCACAGCCGTCGTTGCGGGCCTGGGGCGTCGCGGAAGCCAGTGTCGCGCCCGCTGATTTCACGATGCCGAGCGCTCGCGTCGAATATGGATTGCCGGCGTCCTCGTCGACGGGGGCTTTCGCCTTCGACCTGACGCCGCCAGCGATGGAATCGCCGGTCCACTCC
This sequence comes from Pseudomonadota bacterium, assembly GCA_018241475.1. Taxonomy (GTDB): domain Bacteria; phylum Pseudomonadota; class Alphaproteobacteria; order Caulobacterales; family Aquidulcibacteraceae; genus Vitreimonas. Next base: position 1,148 of record JAFEDV010000403.1, read on the forward strand.
CCGGAAGACGCGCAATATTTCCCGCTAGGCGCTGCACGAGCGCAGATCCACGAGACCTATATCGTGGCGCAAACCGAGGACGGCATCGTCATCGTCGATCAACACGCTGCGCACGAGCGGCTCGTCTACGAACGCATGAAGCAGGCGCTCGCCAATGGCGGCGTGCGCCGTCAAGCTTTGCTCATCCCCGAGGTCGTCGAACTCGATCTGGGCGAAGCGGAGACGCTCGCCGCGCGCGCGGAAGAGCTCGCCCACTTGGGCCTCGTGATCGAGCCGTTCGGCCCCGGCGCAATCCTCGTGCGAGAAACACCGGCGCTCTTGGGGCAGATCGATGCGGCCGGCATGCTGAAGGATCTGGCCGATGACATTGCCGAACTCGGCGAAGCGCACGCGCTGAAGGAGCGCCTGGAAGAGGTGTGTTCGTCCATTGCCTGCCATGGCTCAGTGCGCGCGGGGCGCCGGTTGACCGCCGAGGAAATGAACGCGCTGCTCCGGCAGATGGAAACGACGCCGTTCTCCGGCCAATGCAACCACGGGCGGCCGACTTACGTCGAGCTGAAGCTCGCCGACATCGAAAGGCTTTTCGGTCGCCGCTAGGGAATGGCCTTGCGTTTGCCCAAGTGCGCGCGAAGATGAGTTCCGCGAGGACACGGGGAACGCAATGAAACTGGCTTCTTTCGCCGCCGCGGCGGCGTTGGCGTTGTGTCTGGCGGCGGCGCCGGCAAGCGCCCAAGACCGACCCGACCCGAGCTTGCAGCCGAGCTACGGCGCCACCGATCTTGTCTCCGGCTTCGAGCCCGATCCGTTTACGACCTCCCTCGACGCCGGCGGCGACTACGACGCCTCGCAGCTGGGCGTCAGCGGCTGCGTCGGCTTCATCGCCCGCCCGCCGGATTATCGCATTAACTGGACCGCCGGGCGCACCAAGCTGCCGCTCGTCTTCTCGGTGGAGTCCGATGCCGACACCACGCTCGTCGTGAACGACGCCCAGGGCCATTGGCTTTGCGACGACGACAGCGGCAACGGCGCACTCAATCCGTCGATCACCATCGCCAACCCGGTTTCCGGCCAGTACGACGTATGGGTCGGAACTTTTCAGTCGGGTCCCATCCAAAAAGCGACGTTGAACGTATCGGAGTTGTACTCGCAGTAAGGGGGCGTCCTCGCGCGGGAGCAGGGTCAAGAGCGGGCGAGCCGCCCGCGCTCCGACTCACCAACTCCCCGTGTTGGGCATGCTTGCCCATGGCTCCTGCGGCGGCAGCGCGCCGCCTTCCTGCAAGAGTTCGATGGAGATTCCATCCGGCGAGCGCACGAACGCCATGTGTCCGTCGCGCGGCGGGCGGTTGATCACAACGCCGCCATCTTTCAGCCTCTGGCAGGCCGCGTAGATGTCCTTCACGCGATAGGCGAGGTGGCCGAAATTGCGGCCGCCGCCATACTCCTTCTCGTCCCAATTGTGTGTGAGCTCCACCATTGGCGCCTTCTTGTCGCGCGCCATTTCCACGTCCTCCGGCGCGGCCAGGAAGATGAGCGAGAAGCGGCCTTTCTCGTTGTCGATGCGGCTCATCTCCACGAGTCCCAACTTGGCGCAGAAGAAGTCGAGCGCCGTGTCGAGATCGCCGACCCGAACCATGGTGTGCAGATAGCGCATGAACGTAGCCTTTCCGACAGCATGATAAGCGCGGGGCGCGACGACGCCAACGCTTGCCTCCGCCCAGAAGTCGGGCAATGTGAAGGCCAACACCAAAAACTCCTTGGGAGGCGTTCCATGGCTCGCGTCGCGTTCGTTACCGGCGGCACTCGCGGCATCGGCAAGGCGATCTCGGCGCGCCTCAAGGCCGACGGCATGAAGGTCGCGGCCGGCTATTCCGGCAATGAGGCTGCCGCGCGCGCCACCGCCGACGAGCTTGGCGTCATGGTGGTGAAGGGCAATGTCGGCGTCTGGGACGATTGCGTGAGCGCGGCCAAGGCCGTCGAAGCACAGCTCGGTCCGATCGACGTTCTCGTCAACAACGCCGGCATCACCCGCGACGGCTTCTTCCACAAGATGAGCCACGAGCAATGGAACGACGTGATCCGTGTGAACATGGATTCGTGTTTCAACATGACCCGTCAGGTGATCGAGGGCATGCGCGCACGTGGCTGGGGCCGCATCGTCAACATCAGCTCGATCAACGGACAGAAGGGCCAGGTCGGACAAGTGAACTATTCCGCCGCCAAGGCCGGCATGATCGGCTTCACCAAGGCGCTGGCGCAGGAAAGCGCCAACAAGGGCATTACCGTCAATTGCGTGGCGCCGGGCTATATCGACACTGACATGGTTGCAGCGGTGCCGGAGGAAGCGATGAAGAAGATCATCGCGACGATCCCAGTCGGCCGTCTCGGCAAGGCTGAGGAAATCGCGAGCGCTGTCTCATTTCTCGCATCGGACGGCTCTGGTTTCATGACCGGCTCGACCCTCACCATGAACGGCGCGCAATACATCGTCTAGAACTCGGCGCGCTTGGAACCGCTGCCGAAAAGGGCGATGATGACGAACAAGAAACGTCGTCAAACGACGGCAGCGGCCCATGTTTACTCACGGGCTGCCGAGTTTTTCAGGAGGGTCGGATGGCCAATCCCTTTGTTCA
>JAFEDV010000404.1 GCA_018241475.1 Pseudomonadota bacterium
CAATAGGGATTGGCAATCGAACGCGCCCTATTGCCGATTGCGTATTGGCGACCGCCCAGCAACGTCATGATCCCCATCACGGAATTCAGCGGCCGCGACGTTGCGGTCTTCGGTCTGGCGCGCACAGGGCTCGCCGCCGCCCGCGCGCTTGCCGCCGGCGGCGCCCGCGTACATGCGTGGGACGATAGCGAAGCCGCGCGCGCCAAGGCCGAAGCCGCGGGCATTCAGGTTTCCGATATCAACGACCGCGATTGGCGCACGTTCTCCGCGCTCATCCTGTCGCCCGGCGTGCCTCTCACCCTGCCGGAACCGCATCGTGTCGTGACGCTCGCGGACGCCGTTGGCGTGCCGGTGCTGGGCGATATCGAACTCTTCGCCCGCGCCGTGAACGCGCTTCCAGCCGCTCAGCGCCCTAAGCTCATCGGCATCACCGGCACCAACGGCAAGTCGACAACGTCGGCGCTGATCGCCCACATTCTCAAGGAGGCCGGCAAGGACGTGCGCCTCGGCGGCAATATCGGCGAGGCGGTGCTCGATCTCGAGCCTTTGCACGCCGGCGCCTATTATGTGATCGAGCTCTCATCGTTCCAACTCGACCTCACCGACACGCTGCGCCTTGATGTGGCCGTCTGGCTCAACACCACCCCCGATCATCTCGATCGCCACGGCGACATGGCCCACTATGTCGCCTCCAAGCGTCAGATCTTCGCCAACCAGGGCGCGGGCGATTGGGCGGTCATCGGCGTCGATGACGAATATTGCGCCGCGATTTGCACCGATCTCACGCGCGCGGCCGTCCAGCACGTCGCGCCCATCTCTGCCGGTCAAGTGCTGGGGCGCGGCGTCTCGGCGCTTGGAACGAAGATCATCGACGCGCTGAGCGGCCGTTCGGAGACGGTCGCCGACCTCTCCACCGCGCCCGCGCTCGCAGGCCGTCATAATGCGCAGAACGCCGCCGCCGCCTACGCCGCCGCGCGCGCGCTCGGCATCGATCCACGCATCGTCGCACATGCGTTCACGAGCTTTGCCGGACTGCCCCATCGCCTCGAGCGCGTGGCCACCGTACAAGGCGTGCGCTTTATCAACGACTCGAAGGCCACCAACGCCAATGCCGCAGCGCAGGCGCTCGCGGTCTATCCGCGCGTCTACTGGATCGCCGGCGGCGTCGCCAAGGAGGGCGGCATCGCCGATCTGGCGCCGTTCTTTCCGCGCATGGCGCGCGCCTATCTCATCGGCCAGGCCGCCGGCCAGTTTTCCGATACGCTGCGCGACAAGGTTCCCGTCACCATGGCCGGCACGCTCGAGGCCGCAGTGAAGCTCGCCTTCGACGATGCGCGCGCGTCGGGCGAGCCGCATCCTGTCGTGCTGCTTTCACCGGCCTGCGCCTCGTACGATCAATTCCGGAGTTACGAGGAACGCGGCGACAAGTTCAAGGTCCACGTCGCGGCGCTCGCCAGCGCCGGGCGCAACGGTGCGCGCGCCGGGGCGAAGACGTGATCGCCGCCGTACACGAGCGCTTGGGTGCGACGCTCGACCGGCTGCGCACCTATGACCGGCCGCTCATCGTCATCGCCGGCATCCTGCTTGGGCTCGGCATTCTCTTCTCCATGGCGACGAGTCCGGTCGCCACCGCGCGCATTCGAATCGATGAAGCGTTCTATTTCGCGGCCCGCCAAGCCGCCTACGCGCTGCTCGGTCTCATCGTCATGCTCGGCTCGGCGTCGCTCGATCCGCGCCAGCTTCGTCGCACCGCCACGATGATCTTCGTCGTTGCGCTGCCGCTCTGCGCGCTCGCTGCGCTGTTGGGTTCGGATGTGCGCGGCGCACGCCGCTGGTTCGACTTTGGCGTGTTCTCGCTGCAGCCGTCCGAAATCCTCAAGCAGGCCATGGTGGTGACGTGGGCCTGGATGCTGAGCGAAAGCATGAAGCAGCCGCGCTTTCCGGGTCGCACCATCGCCATCACGCTCTTTGCGCTCGCCGCCGCTGCGTTGCTTGCGCAACCGGATATTGGCCAAACAGCGCTGCTCGCCCTCGTGCTCGGTTCCATGCTCATCCTCTCGGGGATGGCGCTGCGCTGGCTGTTTGGCGGCGCCGCACTCGCCGGCGCGGCGGGCCTGGCGATCTACCAGGCGTTCCCGCATGCGCGCGAGCGTGTGGACGCCTTCCTGCACCCCGAAACCGCCTACCAGGTCGGGCGCGCGCTGGACGCGATTGCGTCCGGAGGGGTCTTCGGGCGCGGCCCCGGCGAAGGCGTCATCAAACGCTCCTTGCCCGACGCGCACGCCGATTTCGTCTTTGCCGTCGCGGCAGAAGAGTTCGGCATGCTTGCCTCGCTCGGGGTCATCGCCTTGTTCGGTGCGCTGGCGTTTCGAGGCCTTTCCCGCGCCAGCCGCCTGAACGATCCTTTTGAGCAGCTTGCGGCTGCAGGATTGGTGACACTGCTCGTCCTACAAGCCGGTATTCACGTTGCGGTGAATCTGAGCCGCATCCCCGCCAAGGGCATGACCCTGCCGTTCATTTCGTTCGGCGGCTCCTCAATGGTTGGTTCCGCGATGACGCTTGGCTTCTGTCTATCGC
>JAFEDV010000405.1 GCA_018241475.1 Pseudomonadota bacterium
AGCGCACGCAAGCGTACGCATGCGGCGCAATTGCAGGTGAGCGCGCTTACCGGGCTTCTGGCCGAGACGTTCGGCGCCGTCCGCTTTGTCAAGAGTTATGGTCTTGAGGCGCACGAAACCGAACGCGCCAAAGGCGCGTTCGAGGATCGGCGCAAGGCGCAGATGCGGCTGGCGCGCAATCGAGCCCATACCGTTCCGCTTCTGGAGATGATCGGCGGCGTCGCCTTCTGCGTCATCCTCCTCGTCGCGGGCTATCGGATCAGTCAGCATGCGATGACGTTCGGCGATCTCATGGGCATCGTCACCTATTTCGCCGTCGCCACTCCCGCCGCGCGCTCGATCGGTCAGTTCAACACGCTGATGAACGAGGTATCGGCGGCGCTGCAGCGCATTTACGGGCTGATGGACGAGCCGGTGACCATCGTCGAGAAGCCGGGCGCAAAGGCGCTCACGGTTTCGCGCGGCGAAGTGACGTTTGAGAATGTCTGCTTCGCGTACGAGGAAACGCCGGCGCTGGCGGGGGTGAGCTTCACGATCGCGCCGGGAGAGACGGTGGCGCTAGTGGGTCCGTCGGGCGCCGGAAAATCCACAGTCTTCAACCTGCTGCCGCGGCTTTACGACGTGAGCGGCGGCGCCGTGCGCATCGACGGCCAGGACGTGCGCGACGTGACGTTGGCTTCGCTGCGGGCGAGCATGGCGCTGGTGGCGCAGGAAGCGGCGCTCTTCGACGACACCATCCGCGCCAACATCGCGCTGGGACGCATGGGCGCCACGCACGCCGAGATAGAAGAGGCCGCACGAAACGCCGCGGCGCACGATTTCATCGCGGCGCTGCCACAGGGCTACGACACGATTGTCGGCGATCGCGGCGGCAATCTTTCCGGCGGGGAAAGGCAGCGCGTGGCGTTGGCGCGGGCGTTCCTGCGCAACGCGCCCATCCTGCTGTTGGACGAGGCGACGAGTGCGCTCGATGCGGAGAGCGAAGCAAAAGTGCAGGAAGCGCTGAAGCGGCTGGCCAAGGGGCGGACGGTGCTGGTGATCGCCCACCGGCTCGCGACCGTGCGAAACGCCGACCGCATCCTGGTGTTCGATCAGGGAAGAATTGTCGAAATAGGGCAACACGAGAGCCTGATCGCCAAGGACGGGCTTTACGCGCGCCTCAGCCGGCTACAATTTCACGTGAGCGAGGCCAAACCCGCTGGCTAAAGGCGGCGCCCCATGAAAACGCTGAGGCCTCGAAACCCGTGGAGTTTCAGCTATGAACCGTTCAGCTTTCACGGCCTTGGCGGCGCTTGGCGCGTTTGCGCTGGGTTCGGCCGCCGCAGCGGACGAGCAGAGCGCAATGGAACGGGCGCGCCTCAATCCCGATCACGCCTTCGCTTTGCGCTTCCAGCTCAGCGCAGAGGTGCGGGCGGCCTGCGGCATCGATAGCAGTCAGAGCCTTATGTCGATGCGCATATGGCAGCGCCAGCATGAATGCCTGCGCGACTATTTCAACGGCACGCTAAGATAAAGTTCCCGTTCCGCCGATCGCGCGGGTCCACCGAACAAGAGGCAGCGATGCGCCCGGAACCGCATCCGGTCGCCTGAGTTCTCGTGGCGACGGGGGCTCGAACGGAGATTGCATTGTCATGCCACGCATTGCCCTCGGCGTCGCCGCAGCCCTCCTGCTCTGTACTGGCGCTCCCGCCCTTGCCCAGCCAGGCGCCGACGCGCCAAGCACGACTCAGCTGAATTCGCGGGTCGTTCCCTACGGCGACCTCTATCTCGACGGCGCCGCCGGCGCCGACACCATGCTGCGCCGCATCCACAACGCGTCTCGCTTCGTCTGCGGCGATCGGACGGGTCCGCGCCCGATGCAGGAGAACGGGTCGGTGCAAGCGTGCGTTGGCGATTCCATGGAGACGGCCGTGCACGATCTCGACAACCCGAACGTCACCAACCGCTATTATGGCAACGTGCCGGAGGTGGTGATCAGCGAAAACGAAGACGACTCCGGCTATCAGGCGAAGAGCCAACCCCGCTGAAGCCCGTCACTTCGCGAGCGGCGTTCGATGTGATCGAGCCCGCTTATTCGCGGCGCAGAATACGGTCGACGAGAAGGTTCGCCCACCATTGCGAATGGAAGGAGGCAACGACCTTCTCCATGACGTAATCCTCCTCGACCCATTGCAGGAACGGCTTTCCAGTTCGCTCGGTCTCGTCGAGATAGGTCTGGAAGAAGAAGTCGATCATGCCAGTCTTGCCCTGCCTCACGTGCAGGTACTTGAACGACAATTGCTGCATCGCCAGCGCAATCGGCTGGCCCATCACCAAGTGCGCATAGAGCACAGCCATCGCGCCGGCGCGATCCGCGCCTGACTTGCAGTGCATCAGCGCCGGATACTCGATCGACTCGAAGAGATGCTTGGCTTGGCGGACCTGTTCGCGGCTGGGCGGCTGGCGCGAGTGCATGCGCTGATCGACCAGCACCATGCCGTTGCGCTCGCACGCCTCTTTCTCGAGAACGTAATAGCCGGTGTCCGCCTTGCCGCGCAGATTGAGGATCGTCTTGATTCCCATGCGCGCGTAGCGGTCGATGTCGCTCGGCGCCGGCTGGTTGGCGCGCGCCATCTTGCCTGGCTCGATCCAGTGAAAGTTCGAAAACGCTGACCGCAGGAAGCCATGGTCGGACCAGACCAGGTCGCGCTCGGCGCGCCGGCGGCCGCCACGGGTGGCGAGGTCGAAATCGGCCGAGGGAATGGGGTTGACCTTCGCCATGCTTTCAGTGCCGGCCCGCTTCTAGCGTTCGGGGCGGCCCACACCGTATAAAGGGCGTTCCGGCGCCGGGAAAAGCGGGCGCGCCAGCATACCCATGTTGAAATTCCTCCTCGGCAACCCGGTATTCCAATTCGTCGTCGGACGCCTGATCGGCTTCTATATGCTGTTCGTGGGGGCCACGACCCGCTGGCGGAAGGTCAATCCGGCGGCGATGGAAAGATTTTTCACCAGCAAGGATAAGCACCTCGCCTGCATTTGGCATGGCCGCTTCACGCTGGTGCACAAGCTTTGGCGGTTCGGGCCAGGCGCCAAACCGGCGAAATTCCTGATCTCGCGCTCACGCGAAGGCGGCCTGGTGGCGTGGGTATCGCGCACGGTCGGGGCCGAGGTTGTCCGCGGTTCGGCGGCCAAACGCGGCCAGCAGAAGGGCGGCGTGGAAGCGCTGCGGGAAATGGCCCGCCACCTCGACGGCGGCGGGGTCATGGGCATGACGCCGGACGGGCCGCGGGGCCCGCGCATGCGCGCCAAGCGCGGACCTGTGCAGCTGGCGAAGATCGCCGGCGCCTCGCTGGCGCCCATCGCCTGGTCGACCTCGAACCGGATCGTGTTCGACAGCTGGGACAAGTTCATCCTGCCGCTGCCGTTCGGGCGCGGCGCCTTGATTTGGGGCGACGCCATCCCGGTGCCGCCGGATGCGGACGCCGCTCAGATGGAAGCGATCCGGATCAAGCTCG
>JAFEDV010000406.1 GCA_018241475.1 Pseudomonadota bacterium
CGAGAACCTCGGCAACCTCCAGAATTTTGGCGTTTTCCTCAAACATCTGGTAGTTCTCGCGCATGCGTCGCGACAGCATTTCCTTGAGCCGCTTGTCGGCCGGCAGGTCCTTGCGGCGGCCGATCTGCGCCATCATCGAATGTTCGAGCGCATAATGCTCACGCGCCATCGCCTCGGCGATGTCGATTTTGGCCTCGAAGAAGCGGTAGATGTTGCCCGGCGACATCCCGCAATCGGCAGCGATCTCGGCCATGGTTGTTTTCGAGTAGCCGTAGTGCTTGATGCGGTTGATGGCCGCGTGGAGAATGCGGTCCCGGGTCGCAAGCTTGTCATCCATCCCCACAGTCTACGCGGTTTTGACTGAACGTTCAATGAAGGATTCAGTCCGCTGACCTCGGCCTATTCCACCGTTGCCGTCTTGGGGGCGGGGGCCTGGGGTACGGCCTTGGCGCAAGTGGCGGCCGCCGCCGGGCGCAAGGTCATGATCTGGGCCCGGGAGCCGGACGTTGTGGAGTCCATCAATGGCGATCGGGAGAACGCGCTTTTCCTGCCCGGCATCGCGCTTCACCCCGCCGTCCATGCCACCAGTTCGTTGGAGGCGGTGGCGAAGGCCGAGCTGATTCTGGCGGCGCCGCCTGCCCAGCATATGCGGGCGATGCTGAGGTCGTTGAAGCCGCATATCCCAACGTCCACGCCAATCGTGCTCTGCGCCAAGGGCATCGAGCGTGGCAGCCGGGCGCTGATGACCGACGTGCTGGCGGAGGAACTGCCGGAGACAGCCTGCGCGGTGCTGTCCGGTCCGGGCTTCGCCAAGGATGTCGCTCGCGGCCTGCCGACCGCTACGACTGTAGCCAGTCCGCTCGAAGCGTTGGCGAAACGCATCGTCGCCACCATCGGCTTGCCGACCTTCCGCCCGTACGCCGCTGACGACTTGATTGGCGCCGAGATCGGCGGCGCGGTGAAAAACGTCATAGCCATCGGTTGCGGTGTCGCCGAAGGCCGCAGACTCGGCGATGGGGCGCGTGCGGCGCTCATCACGCGCGGTTTCGCTGAACTCACTCGCCTGGGCCTCGCCATGGGGGCGAAAGCCGAAACTATGAGCGGTCTCTGCGGCCTCGGCGATCTCGTGCTCACCTGTTGCTCGATGGCCTCTCGCAACACGTCGCTTGGCGCAGCGCTTGGGGAAGGGCGGGCGCTTGCGGAAATCCTGGGCGAACGCCACTCGGTCGCCGAAGGCGCCGAGAGCGCACCGGCGGTCGTGGCGTTGGCGAAGAAGCACCATGTCGAAATGCCGATTTGCACCGCTGTCGACGACATCATCGCCGGGCGCACCAACATCGACGACGCCATCAAGGCGATACTGTCGCGGCCGTTCCGCGCCGAGGGCGCGTGATCGCGCCCGGAACCTTGCTCGCGCGCGTTAGTGAGATCGCCGATCCCGGCGCGCTCGTGGTGAAGATCGACGCCGCCGACGTCTGGGGTTCGGTCCTGTTGACCCGCTGCAGCGGCGAAGTCGCTGCCTTCCACAATCGCTGCTCGCATGCGGGCTATCCATTGCAGCGCGCGAACGGCCGTGTGCTCGTGCAGCACGGCCGCTACATTGTTTGTGGCGCGCACGGCGCCAGTTATGAGCTGAGAACCGGCGCTTGCGCCGGCGGGCCGTGCAACGGCGCGGCGTTGACGCCCATCGCCATCGCCATCGAAGATGGGGAAATTCGCGCCGTTTAGGGCTGTCCGCCTTCTTCGCTTTCCGGCTTCTTGCGCCGCATGAAGACAAAGCCCAGCGCCGCCAGAACAGCGATGCCCGCAGCGATCCAGCCGTAGGTCGCAAATCCGCCAAAGGCGGTTTGCGCTTGGCCGCCTGTCGTCGCCGGAGTTCCCGCAAGCGCCTGCGCCGAAGCGGCAGGCACGCCCGTCACCAAGCCCGGAACCGAATACGACGATACGTGGTCGGCAGCGGCCTGGAAGTCGGACGCTTTGCGTCCATCGGGGAAGCTTAGCATCGACTTGAGCTGCGCTGCCGCGGCCATGATGTCCGGCTGCTGATCGGCGCTGCCGACCGAGGTCAGCGTCGCCACGCCATAACGTCCGAGAGTTTTCTCTTCGACCCGCAAATCAGTTCCTGTGGCCGCGCCAGGAGATGCCGTGCGTTCGGCCCAGAGCAAGTTCGGCGTACTGGCGTCGAACACAGGCTGCGCAGCAAAGCCCTCGAACGGACGGCTCTGTGCGGAACGCGCCGAGCGCACCGAACCTTCGAAATTAGGATCGGCAAGTCCGCTCGCCGTTTCCGGCTGCACGTAGCCGATCGCGTCATAGCTCACGACCGTGGCCCACGTTCCCGCTTGCCGGGGATTGACATTCGCCTTGGCCAGCAGGCCCAACACATTGCCGCTCGGCGCAGCCGCGTTGGTGCGCTGCAAGAACGCATACGCTTCTTCCGCGGGGTAGAATTTCCAGCCCGGCGGCACGTTGAGCGAAAGCTCGCCGTTCATCAGCGAAATCTGGCCGGTTCGGCCGGCGGCAGGAGATGTCGCGCTCGTTTGCGGCGCAGGTTGCGTCGGCGGCGCGGCGATGTTTGCGCCGGCGCTGCCGCGGCCATCGGCTAATGCCGAGGCAGGAGCCAAGCATAACACTGCCGCCAGCAATGCGTGCGTCAAATTCTTGCGCATGAATCTCTCCCTCGCGCGCGCTTTGCGGCAAAGCGCGGTCCCAGACGACCTCGACTGTGTACGCGGTTCACCCGCGCTTGTCGCGGTTACGCGGCGCAGGCCTCGCGCAGTTCCGCTGCAGCCTGCGCCATCGCGGCGTCGATGCCGACGCGCCAATCCGCCAGCGAGGTCGCGGCCTGTGCTGCTTGCGGGTAAAGCACGGCGCGCGAGGAACTCACGACGCCGCCTTCCAAGCCATTCTTTCCGCGTGCAAATCCGGCGACGGCGTCCCGCGCGCTGGCGCCTTGCGCGCCATAGCCGGGCACCAAGAACAGAGCGTGCGGTAAGGCTTCGCGCAGCGCGCGCGCTTCTTCTGGGTAGGTGGCGCCCGCGACAGCCATCAAACCCGACCAACCTGAATTTCCTTTTAGGCGATCACTTTGCGGCGCGATCATTTCCGCCACGCGCCGCCATAATGGCGCGCCGTCGACGAGCAGATCCTGCAGATCGCGTGCGCCAGGGTTGGACGTGCGCACCAGCACCGCGACGCCTTTGTCGTCGCGCTCGGCCGCGGCAAGGAATGGCTCAAGCGAGTCCCTACCGAGATAGGGATTCACGGTGACGCAATCGGCGCTGAAGCCGGGCGCAGGGCCTAGCGTCGCGCGCGCGTAGCCTTCCGCCGTTGTGCCGATGTCGCCGCGCTTGGCGTCGAGCAGCACTAGCATGGCGCGCGATTGCGCGGCGGCGCACGCCGCCATCGCGATTCGTGTGCCCTCCGGCCCGAAAGGTTCGAAGAAGCCCAGCTGCGGCTTCAGGATCGCGGCGTGCCTCGGGGCGATCTCGACCACGGCTTGGCAGAAGCCTTCAAGCGCAGCGATGCTGCCGCTTTGGCCGAAGATAACCGGGATGCGATCCGGGATCGGATCGAGGCCGACGCATAGTGGGGAGTTCTTCTGACGGACGCCCTCGATCAAGCGGTCGGCGAATCGCGCGCTCATGAAGGGGTATCGTCGGTAACGCAGACGACTTGCGCAACCGCCAAGGATCGGCGCAACGCGTCGGATTCCTGCCCGTAATTATCGGTGGTGAAGTGTGGGGCGGGGTTGCCCCGCGCGGCGACTTGCTCAACGCGCAGCATGTGCATGATTGTCGCCGGCGAGGCGGTGTAGATGCGCCCACGGCGCGCCGATTCCGCAATGGTGACGCCGATGACCTGGCCGCTGGCGTCGAACGCCGGACCGCCGCTCATGCCGGCGAGGGTGCCGCCCATGCCTGAGGTGCGGCCAAGCTCCGCCCACGTGAGCACCGGCTCATCGACCTGATAGCGTCCGCGCGCGATGAGGTTCTCGCGGCCGATCAGGCGCGAATAGACTTCGCCGGGCCGGCCCTGCGGGAAGCCGACATGGAACGCGCGTTGGCCGACCTGCAGCATGCGCTCGCTGGCATCGATCGCGAGCGGCGAGGGCGCGCGGTCCGTCTTCAGCAGCGCGAGATCGGCGAACTGCGCCACGCGCACCTGCCGCACCGGCGCGGCCGCGCCGCGCGACACGATGATGCCGACGCGCGAGCAGGCGTCGACAACGTGGCGCGCCGTCACCCACCAGCCGTCAGACGAGATTGCAAATGCGCTGCCGAGACCCGACGATTGCGGTCCGACTTCCACCAGGATTTCGGGGTCATAGACCGATGGCGGCGGCAGAAAGCCGCCGGTTTCCGGCGCTTCCGGCAGTGCTTCCGGAGCGTTCGATCGCTGATCGACCTTGAACAGGACGAACACCACCACCGCGATGACGACGATGTAGAGCAGCCAGTCAGGTACGAGTCTGAGCACTCAACCGCTCCGGAACAACATTACATTCGGGTCGGACACCGCTCCGGCGATGATCAGCGCCAGCGCAATCTTCACACTCATCAGATAGATCGCGGCGGCGACATCGCCTTCGGCGATGCGCCGCGGCAGGCCGCGCAGGAAGATGTCGGCGAACCGGAACGCCAGTAATTGCAGCAATAGCGTGACGACCGCCCAGATGGTGAGATCAATCAGCCCGAATGAATGCGCGAGACAAGCTCCGAGCGGTATGGCTAGGCCCACAACCACCCCGCCGAACGCCAAGGCCGCGGAAGGATTGCCTGCGCGAATGAGC
>JAFEDV010000407.1 GCA_018241475.1 Pseudomonadota bacterium
CGTGCGACCGCGCGGCATCGACTTTGCGGCGGGCTCGACGCTGCTGCCGAGCGGCATGGCGCTCACCGCAAGCGCCATCGCCGCCGCCGCGGCGGCGGGCCTGGCGAAACTCAATGGCGCGCGCCAACCACGCCTTGCCAGTCTAGCCGGCGGCGACGACATCGCCGCACCGGGCGCGCAGGCCGAACCTTCGCAAATCTTCGACTGCGTCAGCTATGGCGTCGCTGGATTTGCCCAAGGCTGGGGCGCTGCAGCTCAGCGCGGGCCGCTCTTGCGCGATGACGCCGCCGCAATCGCGCGCGTTCTCACCGAGGTCGCTGTCGGCGCCGACATGACCATCGTGATCGGTGGAGCGTCGGTGGGCGATCATGATTACACGCGGCGAGCCGCGCAGGCGCTCGGCGCCGAAATTCTCTTTGACAAGATCGCGGTGCGACCCGGCAAGCCGACTTGGCTCGCCGTACGGGACCATCACGTGATCCTCGGCCTTCCGGGCAATCCAGCTTCCGCCCTGGTCTGCGCCCGCCTTCTCCTGCGCCCGTTCGTCGCGGCCATGCTTGGCGGCGATGTGACGGCTGCGACCGCAACGCGGCGCGCACGACTTGCCGCACCGCTCGCTGCGAACGGGCCGCGCGAAAGCTATCTCCGCGCGAGCACGCACATCGACGCAGCCGGCCAATTATGCGTCACGCCAGCCGCCGATCAGGATTCATCGCTGATCAGCGTTTTTGTCGGCGCCGATGCGCTCGTCGCGTGTGCGCCGGAACAAGCCGCCATGAACGCAGGCGAGACCGTCGACATCTTGCCTCTCTAGTTGCGCGCAACTGCCGCAAGCCGGGCTTGACCTGCATCAAGCTCGAAGTCCGCGCGCCAGCGCACGGTCCACCCCATGGATCCGCGCTATCGTCCCTATGTGCAGCAGACCGCGCCTCGCTATACGAGCTATCCGAGCGCACCCCACTTCAGCAGCGATGTCGACCGCACGCTTTATGAAGCTTGGCTCCACGCCCTTCCCGCCGAGCAGCCGCTCTCAATCTATCTGCACATTCCCTACTGCCGGGCGATTTGCTGGTATTGCGGCTGCAACACCTATGCGGCGCGACGCGAGGACACGCTCTCAAGCTTTATAGACTCCCTGTTGCGCGAGATCGATCTGGTCGCGGAGGCCACGCCGGCGAGCAAAGTCGTCGACATCCATTGGGGCGGCGGCACGCCCAACATCCTGAGCGCGGCGCAATTCACCCGCATCTCGCACCATCTCGCCTTCTGGTTCGACGTTCATGACGGCGCCTCGCAGACCGTTGAAATTGACCCGCGCATGCTGACGGGTGAACAAGCCGAAGCTTACGCCGCCGCTGGCGTGACGCGCGCCTCGCTCGGCGTGCAAGACCTGAACGAGCATGTGCAGCGCGCCATCGGACGGGTTCAGCCCGCGGCCACGGTGGCGCAGGCAATGCGAACGCTCAGGGCGGCCGGCATCGGCCATATCAGCATGGACCTGATGTACGGCTTGCCCAATCAGACGAACGAGGACTTAGTTCACACGCTGCGCACAGCTGCGGAGATGCGCCCGCAGCGCATCGCCCTCTTCGGCTATGCGCACGTGCCGTGGTTCAAGAAGCGTCAGCGCCTCATCGATGCGGCGCGCCTGCCCGGCCCCGAGGCGCGTTTCGATCAAGCCGAAGCCGCGCGACTTGAACTGGCTGCACTGGGTTATACGACGGTCGGGCTCGATCATTATTGCCTGCCAGGCGACGATCTTCTGGCAGCCGCAGAGCGCGGAAACCTTCACCGCAATTTTCAGGGCTACGTCGCCAACAGCACTGGCGTCATCCTTGGATTCGGCCCTTCGGCGATCTCGACGCTGCCGCAAGGCTATGCGCAGAACATGCACGAGCCCGGCGCCTGGGCGAAGGCGATCGAAAACGAGAAGCTCCCGATCGCGCGCGGCCATCGGCTCTCGGCCGACGACTGCGCCAGGCGAGACATCATCGAGCGGCTCATGTGCGAGCTCACCGCCGATCTTACCCCGCTCGGCGGCGCAAGAGCCTGCGCGCGCGAACTTGGCGCGCTTGCGGCGCTGGCCGACAATGGCCTTGTGGTCGTCGATGGC
>JAFEDV010000408.1 GCA_018241475.1 Pseudomonadota bacterium
CGGCGGCGGTGACGGCAGCGGCAGATCAGGCGAATTGATCTTCACGCTGGGCGCGTTGAGTCCAAGCTGCGCTCGCGGCTGAGAACGCCCTGCGTAAAGATAAATGGCTGCGCCGATCAGCACGACAACGAGGGCGCCGGCGAGAAAGCCGAGCCAACCCGATCCGCCGCCTTCATCGTCTGACATGGCTCTTCCTCGGAGAAGCGATCTCGAAGGAAAACCTGCGGCGCTCTTTTGTGTTCCGACGCCCGTCAGCGCGGCGCGGCTATGGCGTAGCCGAGGACGTCCACGCCTGTACGCTTCTCGACATACCACATGCTCGTGGCGAGCAGCGCCAAGAGCGCAGCGGCCAAGCGCAGCGTTCCCGGTTGCGCTTGCAGGCGGCGCGGCGTCGGCTTGACCTGGCGACGCGACAGCGGGTGCGGGCGTCGGCGTCGCGGCGCGGCGGGTGCGACGTTCTCCGATGGCGCTGCGGCGTCGGCGATCAGCGCCTCGGTAAGCTCGACAACAACATCCGGTTCGCGTTCATCCGGCGCCTCAGGCTCGGACGGCGGTTCTGGGACAGCGGTGAGTTCGAGCGGCGCGATCAGCGGCAAGTCCTCCCGCATCTGCGTCTCGGCTTTGCGCTCGCGCTTGCGATGTTTGACGACCTTGCGGCCGGTGATGAGGCCCACAAGCTCGTCGACCTGGCGCGCCGCCGTCGATTGTGGCGCGGCTTCGGCCAGCATCTGGCGCTTCAGGACGCTGCCGGCGAAGAGCGCGGGATCGAATTCGAACGACATGATCGGTTCGGCGTCGATAGCGCCGGCGAAGTCCTTTGCGGAAATTTCCGATGCCTTCGCGGCGCCGACCATGGACAGCACGACCATCGGCTCGTGAGCGGCAGGCCGCAGTCCCTTCAGCACGTCGAGCAGGTTCTTGGTGTTGCGAAGGCTGGCGAGATCGGGCGGGGCGACAATGATCACGTCGTTGGCGCGTTCGAGTACGTCTTTTATGCAAGCGTCCCAATGATGGGGCACGTCAAGTACGACGACCTTGCTCATACGGCGCGCATTGCGGATGAGTGCGCCGACGACGGAGCGGTCGAGCGCGAGTTCCTCCCCGAGTGCGGCGGGCGCGGCGACAAGGCGAAGTCGATCGGTCTGCATCACCCCGACGCGATCGAGAAAGGCTTCGTTGATGGATTGCGGATCGCGCACGCCGTCGGCGATTGAGTGGGTGGGGCGGCGATCGAAGCTGAAGGCGGTCGCGCCGAAGGCGATGTCGAGCTCGATCAGCGTGGCCGAGGCGCCGTGACGCTCGGCGAGCGACCAGGCGAGATTGTGGGCGACGACGGAGGCGCCCGCGCCGCCGCGTGAGCCGATGACGGCAATAACCCGCGACTTGTCGGTCTCGGCGTGCAGGTCGCAGATGGCGCGCGCGATCTCGGCGGTATCGGCGGGCGCCAGGAAGTAGTGGACGACGCCACGGCGCGCGAGGTCGCGCAGCAGCGTGACGTCGTTCACGTCGCCGACAATGAAAACCTTGGTCGTCTTGGCGAGCGATGGCAGCAGCGCGTCGACCGCTTCGAGCAATGGCCCTGCCTTGAGCGTGGTTTCGAGGAGCAGCAGGTCCGGCGGGTTGATCTTGGCGAGCGAGGCGGCCGCGCCGCCGACGCCGCCGCGGGCGTCGCTGACGTCGATGCGGGCGAGCAGCGGTTCGTTGGCGAGCTTCTGGGCGAGTTCAGAACCTGCGGAGCGATCCCAGCTCACATGAATGCTTATCGCCGGCGCGGGACGCGCAGGCGGGCGCACTTCTTCGGACTCGCTTGCGAAGATGGGCGGAGCGGGCGTGTGAAGGTCGAGCACGTCCGCCGGATCGCTCCAGCGGCGCGCATGTGGCGGCGGCCGGAAGATGTCGTCATCCGCATCGGGCGCATCGAACGGCGGGTCTTCTTCGTCGGCCGTTGCTGCAGGCTCGGGAAGTTTTGGCGGGCTCGGCGCGAGGGGAACGAAGGGCGCGGGATCCGGTTCGGCGGACGCCGCGCTGACGTTGTCGTTGGCCTCGCAGGCCTCTTCGACATCGACGGCGACGGCCAGAGCGCGCGCCAGCGGCGAGGACAGGCGGCGCGGCGCCTCCGCTTCAAGCTCCGGTTCGAGGGGGAGTTCGAATTCGGGTTCGGGCTCGAACACGTCCGGCGTCTCGGGAAAGGGTTCGGCGTCGCCGCTTTCGCTCTCGCCGTCGACTTCGACCGAGCGCAGCAGCTCGAGCACGGAGGCGTCCGCGACCGGCGGCGCACAGCGGCGCGCAGCGCGCCTTCTGGCGCGCGATCTGACGTCGGAGGCGTGTCCCATACCCTGCCTGTGCTTATGGCGCACTTGGAGCGGGATAGTCGCGCGGACGCGTTACAATGCCATTAGTAAGTAGTGCTAACGGGTGTTTACCGGCGTGAGCAAAGGCTCGCCGGCGACCGCGCGGCAAAGCCGAAAGCGCAACGAGGGCACGCTTGCCGCTGCGCGCCGATGACGGACGAGCACGCCTTCAAGGCGGAGCTATGTCGGCTCAATCGTCGGTGTCGCGCCCGCCAAGTTCGACCTCCAGCTTCACGCGGAAGACGCCGTCGGCTTCCGCGTGGCCGAAGCCGGCGAGATAGCCGAGCTGGAGTTCGATTTCATTATTGTTGAAGTGACCGGCTTCGATTTGTGCGAACGGACCCCAGTAATGGGCCTGATCGTTGAGGCCGAAATTGTCGTTCGTACCGGCGTCGCCGAAGCCCTGGACCCCGAGCGCGAAATCGTCATTGAAGGCATAGAGCGCCTGGGCGGCGTAGCCGAATTCCCAGTTGTCGTCCGGGGCGGAACCGAGGAGGCGCGCGCCGATCAGGTTGAGGCGGAGATCGAGCGGGCCGCGCTGGCGCTGCAGCAGCAACTTCAATTCGAGCTCGTTGGGGCCGTCATTCGCCCACTCGTATTCGACGTAGGCGCCCAGATGCACCGGCCACTCCCGCGTGGCCGTGAGGTCGAACACGCTTTCGACGGCAAATGCGGTGAACCGTGTTTCGCCGCCCCCCTGCGCCCATTCGGCCACCAGCGCCGGACGCCACCAATCGGTGACCGCGTGGCTTGCTTCGGCTTTGACCTGCCAGTCGCCTTGGGCGCCGCCGTTGAGGAAGCCGCTGCGGACCTCAAGCTCCGTCAGGCCGCGGGCAACGGCGGGTGAATAGACCTCCGACGCCGGTCCCGGGTCGGCGTCGGCCGGCGCGTCTACGCCCGCTGCCGCGGCAACCGCAATCCCGAACGCAATCCAAGGCTTCATCGTGCGCCCCCGTCTCTTCGAGTGGTTTTGCTAATGCGAATAGGAATAATTAGCAATAAGGGATAAAACAGAGTGGGGCGAAATGGTCCCGACTCCGGTTGGAGTCGGGACCAAAGTTTATGCGATGACGTCAGTCACCAAGCCTGCGCCGACCGTTCTGCCGCCTTCACGGATGGCGAAGCGCATGCCTTGCTCGATGCCAACCGGCTTGCCGAGAGCGAAGCTGATCTCGGCCTGGTCGCCGGGCGACACGACGCCGCTTTCGTCAGCGAGCACAATCGTGCCGCTAACGTCGGTGACGCCGAAGAAGAATTGCGGCTGGTAGCCGCTGGCGAACGGCGTGTGCCGGCCGCCTTCTTCCTTGGTCAGGACAAAGATCTGCGCCTTGCCCTTGGTGTGCGCCTTGATCGCGCCGGGCGCGGACACGATTTGCCCGCGCGCGACGTCGTCACGCTTCAGACCGCGAAGCAGGAGCCCGACGTTCATGCCCGCGCGCGCTTCCGAAATGTCCTTACGGAACGCTTGCGTGCCGGTGACGACCACTTCAGCGCCCTCGTTGTCGAGGCCGACGATCTCGACCTTGTCGCCGACCTTGAGCACGCCACGCTCGACGCGGCCGGACACGACGGTGCCGCGGCCTTCGATCGTGTGCACGCCTTCGATCGGCATCAGGAACGGGGCGTCGAAGTCCCGCACCGGATCAGGGATGTGCGTGTCCAGCGCCGAAACGAGATCGGCGATGTTCTGCACATCCGCGTCGGCGAGATCACCGCGCGCCACGGCTTCGAGCGCCTTCAGAGCACTGCCGAACACGAAGGGCGTCGACTCGTAACCTTGCGCTTGCAGCAGCGCTTCGGTTTCGAGCTTGATCAGCGCCTTCATGTCGTCGCGCTCATCCTCGGCCAGCGCGTCCATCTTGTTGATGAACACGATCATATGGCGAACGCCCACCTGACGGGCGAGCAGGATGTGCTCGATCGTTTGCTTGGCCGCGCCCTTGGTGGCGTCGACAAGCAGGATCGCGCCGTCCATTTGCGACGCGCCGGTGATCATGTTCTTCACGTAGTCGGCGTGGCCGGGGCAGTCGATGTGCGCGTAGTGGCGCGCATTGGACTCGTACTCGACGTGCGTGGTGTTGATGGTGATGCCACGCGCCTTTTCTTCGGGCGCGCGGTCGATCTCATCAAACGCCAGGCCTTTGCCGCCAAGACGCTTGGCCTGAACTTGCGTAATCGCAGCGGTCAGAGTGGTCTTGCCGTGATCGACGTGGCCGATGGTGCCGACATTGACGTGTACTTTGCTCATCACATCACACTTACTTCCTCTTTGAGCGCCGCTGAACCGAGGTGATCAGGCTCGGCCCAGCGGCCATTGGCATTGGCGCGCCAATTCGATGCGGACAGCGCTATCGAGCGGAAAAAAAAGAAAACCCGCCCGGCGTACCCGGCGGGTTGAGGAGCGTGCTAGCCCGGAGCCCGCCCGCGGCTCC
>JAFEDV010000409.1 GCA_018241475.1 Pseudomonadota bacterium
CGCCGGTCTCCGCAAAGGCGAGCGCGGATTGCACGCCGTGCAGCACCGTCATGTTGAGCGTGCATTGCATGGCGCCGCCGGGCGTGTCGCGGATGTAGAGCGCGCGGATGGGGAGATCGCGGGCGATGGAGGATTCCGACGCCTCAGCCAGCCCCACCGCCGAGATCGATCCGGTGATGAATTCCACGCCTACCGGATCGAAGCCGCGCGGCGGCAGCGTCCTCGTCGGATAGCCGGCCCAAAACGAGTGCTTGTCGCCGGCGACGATTGCCAGACCAGTGATGCCGTCTTGGCGCACCATGTCGAAGATCTCGTCATGCTCAACGCCATAGCCGCCATTGAGAACAGCGTAGTCGTCATCCGGCCATTGTTCGCGAAAGCGTGCGGGAAGGTTTTGCGGATCCGTGCGCCAAGTCAGCGTGCCGAAGGAGTGGCCCCATATTTTCCAAACTGCTTGAGAACGGCGAAGCCGGTCCTTGAACCAGGCGATCTGCTCGAGGCCGAGATAAGCCTGCGGCGGCGCGCTCACGCAGGTGTTGGGAAACTCCCTTGAGCCGAACCGGATCGTGGCAGGCGGATGGCCGCCGTTATAATCGCGCCCACGATCCCAGATGTCGTTCATGCGTTCGCCGATCATGTAGGGCGGCATGTTCGGAAGATTGTCGCCAGGGTTGGCGGGCGGCGCCATGTACGACCGGTTGTCCGTCAAGATCATCTCGACGTTCTTGCCGAAGCGGAACGCGCGATTGATGCGCAACGCGTGGATGGCCGCGAGATTGTTGGGCTCCTGGCTTACGCCGCGAGCGTCGAAATCAGTGAGGGGTGCGTTCACGACATGCGGTGGCTCGAACACGTCGCCCGCACCGCCCGACTTTATGACGCGCGCCGGCTGATACTCATACCAAGCCTGGCTTGCAGCGATCTTGAGTCGCTGCGCGGGGCGAGACTGTCCCGCAAAACCTTGTTGGCTCTGATAGCCCTGCCAAGAGAACTCGTGATTGTCCCACACCGGCACGAACGGGAAATGAGCGCGCGCGTCCTGCAGATCGGGGTCGAGCAGGTAGGAGCGGTAGGCGGTGCGGTAATCTTCCAGGTCCGTCGGCAGATGGAAGGTGCGCACCTTCTCGCCGTGCGGATAGCGCACGATATCGCGCAAGCGACGCTGACGCTGGCGGCCGTTGGGGCTGTCTTCCGGATACCAGACCACTTCATAGAAGAAGTCGCCAAGGTGGAGCACGAAGCCGAGCTGCTCAGCGCGCGGACGGCGCATGTCTTCGTAGATCATCCGTTTGTAGGCGTTGCAGGCGCCTTGGGTGACGTCTTGGCAGCTGACGAATGCAAAGCGCACGGGGCGATCGTCGCTGTCGGCGGGGGCCGTCAGCGTGCGGCCGACGCGGCTAGCGGCGCCGGTTTCATCTAT
Organism: Pseudomonadota bacterium; assembly: GCA_018241475.1. Lineage (GTDB taxonomy): Bacteria > Pseudomonadota > Alphaproteobacteria > Caulobacterales > Aquidulcibacteraceae > Vitreimonas. The sequence continues at coordinate 1,421 of JAFEDV010000409.1, forward strand.
AAAGCGATACCAGTACTCGCGCGCTGGGCGCAGGCCCGCGGCGAGGAAGCGGCATGTCCAATCCGTTTGCGCCGTCACTTGAGTCGTCCCGCGCGCGACTACGTGCGTGAACGCCTGATCCGATGCGACCTCAACGGCGAGATGATGCGCGCTCGCTCCCGCGTCCGGCGTCCGCCGCGTCCACAGGATGACGCTGTCGGGCGCGGGATCTCCTGATGCAACGCCCTGTGGATACAGATCGCGCCGTTCTGTAACGGCCGTGCGGTTGGCCGCACTCGCGTTCTCCGCGCCAAATGCCAGCGCCGCGCCGAGCGCGGCGGCCCGCGCCGCCATTTGCCGTCTTGTGATGTTGTTCATGGGACCTCGCGGCCACGGCATAGACGCATTGCGCCGAGTGTCTTAGCGGTGTTCGACCGGTCGCACCGGAGCGTCGGCAAGCGGCAGGGCGGAGAAGCCCGTCATCGCGAACCAGGCGCGCGCCAGTGCGCGTCGCGCGCTTGACGCTCGGCCGTCGCGTCGAATGCGTCGCCGCTCATGTTGGCTTGCGCTGCTTGCAGGATCGCCGGATCAATCTCCGTTCCTGCCGTACGCATGTCGCCGCTCTGTACGCTTGCGTCGTGCGTGACGATCTCAAGACGCCACTGGGACTCGGCGCGGCAGGCGAGACCCTGCATATGCGCCGCGTTCATTGCGAAGGTGCGGCAGACAGCGCCGTCACGGTTTCGATAAGTGAGGCCAATGCGCACCGGCCTTTCCGTGTCAGAAGCGAGTTGAGTATCGAGCGCCTGATGCAGTTGGCCGGATGCGACCAGCGTAGCGTTGAGCGTGGACACGACGGGTTGCGGCCGCAGCACGCCGATCCCTATGGTCAGGCCAGCCGCAAGGCTCGCGGCCATTGCGGCCCATTCGCGCGCGCTCCAGCGCGGCCGCCGCGCCGCCAATGACACGACATTCGACGGCGCTTGCACGGCCGCCACAAGCTTCGCCGGCGGCGGTTCCTGCGCAATGGGCGCGAACGCTGCACCGATGCGCGCGCGCAGACGCTGTTGCGCCTCCAGCTGCGCGCGCAACGCCGGATCGGCGTCGAGCGCACGCTGCACTTCAGCGCGCTCCGCCTCCGCAAGTTCGCCATCGGCAAACGCGATCAGGGTTTCAAGACCGACCTTCATCACACCGCTCCCAGAAGC
>JAFEDV010000040.1 GCA_018241475.1 Pseudomonadota bacterium
CAATCCGGCGGCCGCGCCGTGTGGAACGGCTGCCGCTAAGAGGCCCTCAACCGATTCGGGGCGGAGCCATCCGGCTCCGCCCCTTTTTTCTCGGCTCATTACCGGCTAAGCGGCAGGCCATGACGGCGGTCCCCTTCGAGAACTCCCGCAGACTTCATCTCGGCGAATCGTTCTTCAAGATTCTGCTGTACGTCGCGGCGATCCTCGTCCTGATCACGCTCGGCGCGATCCTCATCATATTGTTTCTCTCTGGCCAACACGCGTTCGAGCGGTTCGGCATTCAGTTTCTCTGGACCGACCAGTGGGATCCGGTCCGCGATCTTTACGGCGCCGCTGCGCCAATCGCTGGCACGCTGCTGTCGTCTGCCATCGCTTTGGCGATCGCCTGGCCGCTTGGCTTCGGAATCGCTTACTTCCTGACCGAGATTTGCCCGCGCGTTATCCGTGTGCCGCTAGGCATAGCGATCGAATTGCTCGCGGCCATTCCGTCGATCGTCTACGGCATGTGGGGCTTCTTCGTACTCGCGCCGGTCATGGCCAGCAGCATCGAGCCGTGGCTCACAGAACATTTCGCCTGGCTCCCGGTGCTGCCGAACGACATGAACCCGATGTGGTTCTGGTTCCAGGATGCGCCGGTCGGCGTTGGTTTGCTGACGTCAGGCGTCGTACTCGCCATCATGATCCTGCCGTTCATCGCCGCAACATCGCGCGACGTGCTGCTGACAACCCCGCAACTTCTGAAGGATGGCGGCTATGCCATGGGCGCCACGCGTTGGGAAGTGCTGACCGGCGTCGTTATTCCTGCCGTGCGCGGTTCGCTGTTCGGCGCGGTGTTCCTTGGGCTCGGGCGTGCGCTGGGTGAAACGATGGCGGTCACGTTCGTGATCGGCAACGCTAATCGCCTTCCCAGCAGTTTCTTTGCGCCCACAACCAGCATTTCCGCGATTGTCGCCAACACTTTCCCCGAAGCCGATGTCGGCTCCATGAAGCTTGCGGCCTTGTTCGCGCTCGGCTTCGTGTTGTTTGTGGTGTCGTTCTTCGTGCTGGCGCTGGCGCGGCTGCTGTTGAGACAAGGACGGATGACGGCATGAGCATCGCCGCGATCAATCCCGCCAATTACATGCGCCGTCGCATTTTCTCGGCTATTATGGACGGCCTTAGCATGCTCGCCGCGCTGATGGGCCTCGTGCTGCTGGCGCTCATCCTCTTTACGCTGGTGCAGAAGGGGATGGAGGGTATGTCGCTCAATGTCTTCACTCACGCCATGCGCGCGACGCCGGGGCAGGGCGGCGGCCTGGCCAACGCCATCGTCGGCAGCCTCGTTCAAACCGGCATCGGCGCGTTGATCGGCGCGCCGTTAGGCATAGCCGTCGGCGTCTACCTCGCCGAAGTCGGCCAGAACGGACGCTTCGCCGCCGTTGTTCGCTTCGTCAACGACATCCTGCTGTCGGCGCCGTCGATCCTTGTCGGATTATTCGTGTACGAAATCCTGGTCGTGCCGCACGCGCCGTTCTTGCACGGCGGTTTCTCGGGCATCGCCGGCGCCGTCGCGCTTGCGCTGTTGGCGATGCCGGTGGTTGCGCGCACGACGGAAGACATCATCAAGCTAGTGCCGGATGCCTACCGCGAAGGCTCTGTCGCGCTTGGAGCACGTGAGAGCGTCACCATCATGCGCGTCGTGATCCCCGCCGCATTTGGCGGTATCCTGACGGGCATTTTGCTTGCGGTGGCGCGGATCTCCGGCGAAACCGCGCCGCTCATCTTCACGTCGTTCGGCAGCTTCGGCTGGTCGAGCGACCTGTGGCGCCCAATGGCGAGTCTGCCGATCGCCATTTACCGCTACGCTGCCGGCGTCTATGACGAGCATCACCGCCTAGCCTGGGCCGGCGCGCTGATCATCACCGTCGCGGTGCTTTTACTCAACATCGTCAGCCGCGCCTCGCACCATCTGATCTCGAAACGCTAGGTCTTACGGGCCGCGCGTTCGGCGCGCCGCTTGGCGCGGCGCTCGCGGTTCAGTCGCCGCCGCTCTCGCGCACGCTCGCGCGCCGCCTTCAGGCGCAGCCAGAACTTCTTCTTTTCGGGCTTGGGCAGCGGTTCCAGGTTGCGCCGGAACTCTTCGGCGCAAGCCCGCCAGGAATAGTTTTCAGCGTAGGCGCGTGTGACGGCGCGGTCGCACTTCAGCGCTTCCAGCGCAGCGACCTGCAAATTCGTGTTGATTGCGCCCGCCCGGCTCCCCGGGATGATGTCTTGGGGTCCAGGCGCCACGAAGCCCGCCACCGGCGTGCCGCAGGCCATCGCCTCGAGGATTACCAGCCCGAATGTGTCGGTGAAGCTCGGAAACACGAACACATCCGCATCCGCGTAGTGACGCGCCAGCTCTTCGCCGAACTTTGGTCCGGTAAAGAGCACGTGCGGATACTTCGCCTTCAACTGCTCCAGCGCCGGCCCGCCGCCGACCACTACCTTCGAGCCCGGCAGGTCGAGTTTCAGGAACGCTTCGATATTCTTCTCGACCGAGACGCGCCCGACATAAGCGAAGATCGGCTGCGGCACATTCTTGCACACGCCGCCCTCGACGCCGCGCTTGCTCGGGTGGAAGAGTTCGACATCGACGCCGCGCGACCAGATCGCGGTGTTGCGGAAGCCATGAATTTGCAGCATCCGCTGCATCGTCGGCGTCGCCACCATGACGCGGCCGGATTTGTCGTGAAACGCATGCATGAAGCGATAGCCGGCCCACAGAGGGATCCAGGGAAACCGCGCCGTCACGTATTCGGGGAATTGCGTGTGGTAGCTCGTGGTGAACGGGAACTTGTGCTTCAGGCACACCGCGCGCGCATCCCAGCCGAGCGTGCCTTCCGTGGCGATGTGTACTGCATCGGGCGCAAACGACAGAAAGCGCTCCTCCACGTCGTCGCGTGCGCCGAGCGCCAGGCGGATTTCAGAGTACGTGATCAGCGGCACGCTGTTGGGATAGTCCGCCGGCGACACGACCTCGATTTCGCAGCCGAGGGCCTTGAGTTCGTGCATGGTGTTGGCGAGCGTGCGCACCACGCCGTTCACCTGCGGCTCCCAGGCGTCAGTCACCAGCATGACCTTGACCGCGAGAGGCGGGGTCTCGGGCGCGCTCTCGGCGCGCGCCGGCGCCGGCGCTTGGACTTCCGTACTCACGGTTGGCTCTTCACCACGCGCGGCCATGCGGCGCAAGAGGCGGGCTGACTTGCTCTTCCGTACAGCTGCGCGCATCTAACGGCCATGCAAACCGCACCCGTGACGATGACCCCGCCGCCCTTGGATTGGGATGCGCTCGACGCCCTGAAATACATCGACGAGGACGCCGCCGTCACCGCCCTGATCGCCGAGGCGCCGCTCGACGCCGCCGCCCGCGCTTCGGTCGCAGCGGAGGCTCGCGCACTGGTTACGAAGGCGCGTTCCTTGAAGCGCCGCAAAGGCGTGATGGAAAGTTTTCTCGAAGAGTTCGGTCTCTCCAACGCCGAAGGCCTGGCGCTCATGTGTCTCGCCGAGGCCCTGTTGCGCGTGCCGGACGAGGAAACCGCCGACAGGCTGATCGCGGAAAAAGTGCGCAGCGGCAACTGGGCCGAGCATGTGGGCAAGTCCGATCATTGGCTCGTCAATGCCGGCACCTGGGGCCTGATGCTGACCGGACGTCTCGTGGCGCTGCCTGACGATGTGCGCGAGGACCCCAATCGCTTCATGAGCAATTTTGTCTCGCGCGCGGGCGAGCCGGTCGTGCGCGCCGGCGCCATGCAGGCGATGCGCATCTTGGGCGAACAATTCGTGCTCGGCCGCACCATCGAGGCGGCGCTGAAGCGCGGCGCCGGCATGCAGCGCGCCAGCGCTGCCGCGCGCTTCTCGTTCGACATGCTGGGCGAGGGCGCCCGCACCACCGCCGACGCCGAGCGCTACGTGAGAAGCTACGCCGCCGCCATCGACGCGGTAGGGCGGCACGGAGCCGGCGCCGGCCCCCAAGCCTCGAACGGCATCTCCATCAAACTCTCGGCGCTGCACCCGCGCTACGAAGCGCGTCTTGAGGACCGCGTATGGGCGGAACTCTATCCGCGCGTGCTGCAACTCGCGGAGCAAGCCAAAAGCTATAATGTCGGCTTCACGCTCGACGCCGAAGAGGCCGACCGGCTGGTCATTTCCCTGAAGATGTTCGAACGCCTGGCCTTCGAGCCGTCGCTCAAGGGCTGGGAAGGCTTGGGCCTTGCCGTGCAGGCGTACCAGAAGCGCACGCGCGCGGTGATCGAGAAGCTGACGACGCTCGCCCGCCGCCGCGGCGCGCCGATCCAGACGCGCTTGGTGAAGGGCGCATACTGGGATGGCGAAGTGAAGCGCGCGCAAATCATGGGCCGCCCGGATTTCCCGGTCTGGACCACGAAGGCGGCCACCGACGTGAACTATCTCGCCTGCGCCAAGGCGCTGATCGCCGCGAGCGGCGCCATCTTCCCGCAGTTCGCCACCCACAACGCCCACACCGTCGCCGCCGTGCGCCGCATGGCCGAGAGTGCGGGGTTGAGGAATTTCGAATTCCAGCGGCTGCACGGCATGGGCGAGGCGCTCTACGCCGCCGCCGAGCCGCCACTGCCGGTGCGCGTCTATGCGCCGGTCGGCGGGCACGAAGATCTGCTGCCATATCTCGTGCGCCGCCTGCTCGAGAACGGCGCCAACACCTCGTTCGTGCACTCGTTCCTTGATGACGACGTTTCGCCGGACGTCGTCGCCGCCGATCCGCTGACGACGCTCGAAGCCAGCCCGCATCGGCATCGCCGCCTGCCGCCGCCGTCGCAGCTCTATGGCGCAAGCCGACGCAATTCGACGGGCCGCGACATTTCGATCCAAAGCGATCGCGACGCGATGGTGAAGGCGGTTGCAGAACTTGA
>JAFEDV010000410.1 GCA_018241475.1 Pseudomonadota bacterium
GCATTGATGCGGCGGAGCTCGCTCTGCAGCATTCGGTTTTCGTCGTTCGAGAGTCCGCCGCCGCCATATTCTTTCGGCCACATCGGCGCAGTCCAACCTTTGGCGCCCATGCGGTCGAGCCAGAGTTTGGCCTCGGGATTCTTGAACTGATAATTGCGCCCACCCCACACGGCGTCGTCCTCGCCGGCCATCGGCGCGCGCATGGACGGCGGACAATTGGTCTCGAGCCACGCCCTGGTCTCTTCGCGGAAGTCTTCGAGATCGGCCATCGCGCTTCCTCTTTTGTTAAAACGCTTAGCACCGCGCACGCCGGGCGCCAGCCCCGCCGTCGCGTCAGTGCGCGGCAGGGTCGTCGCCGTGCGGAATCGCCGGTGCTTGTGTCACGACAAGCTCGCCTCTCGCGTCCACAGGCGGCTGACCGACCACGACGAAGGTGAAGGCGTCGGGATTGTAGAGCCGGCGGATGACGCGGTTGACTTCTGCGAGCGTGACTGCGCGGATGAGATCGTTGCGGCGGTTGATGTAGTCGATCGGCCGACCGACCGCTTGATAGCCGCCGACAACGCCGGCGATCTTGACGTCGGAATCGAGATCGAGCGCGAATGATCCGGTGAGATAAGTGATGGCGTCGTTGACTTCGGTTTGGGTGGCGCCGTCGCGATAGAAACGGCCGATTTCGGCGCGCGTCACCGCGATGGCTTCCGCCACGTGCTGATTTTCGGTTTGCGCCGAGCCGATGATCAGCGCGGAATGATCGCGGACCGACGGACCCGTGCCGATGCCGTAGACGAGGCCGCGCCGCTCGCGCACCTGATCCATCAGGCGTGAAGAGAAGCCGCCGCCGCCGATGATGTAGTTGGCCACCGCGAGCGGGATCCAATCGGGATCGTCATAGCCGATCCCGGGTGCGGCGAACAGAATGAGGCTTTGCGGCTGCGGCAACGGCCGAATGATGAGCGGCGTCGGCGGATGCAGATGCACGTCCGGCGGCTCCGGTCGCGGCGCGCCCTGTGGCAACTGGCCGAAAATGCGATCGATCATGCGTCCGGCGGTTTCCGCGTCGATGTCGCCGACAATGGTGATCTTGAGACCGGCGCGCGTCAGCAGCGCGGAGCGGCGTTCCTGCAGCGCAGCGCGGTCGATGGCCTGCACGCTCGCCGCCGAAACGCGCGAGGCATACGGGTGATCGGGATAGAGCGCGCGATCTAATGCAAGATTGGCGATGTAGCCTTGATTGGTTTCGCGTTGGCGAATGCCGACCATGAGCTGACCCTTGATGCGCGCCAGCGGCGCGTCGTCGAAGCGCGGCTGCATCAGCGCCAGACGCGCCATCTCGGCGGCGGCGTCGCGGTTTTCAGTGAGCGTGGTCAGGCTCATGCCGACACCGTCCCAACTCGCCCCGAAATCGAGACCCATATTGAGATCTTGAAGGCGTTCCTTGAAGGCGTTGGTGTCGAGCTCGCCCGCCCCTTCCGTCAGCATGTCGGCCATCACATTGGTGACGCCCGTTAGATTGCCCGGTTCGATCGCCGAGCCGCCGCGCCAATAGGCGCTGAGGACGATCATCGGCACGGTGGCGTTCGAGACCAGCCAGGCTTCGATGCCGCCCGGCGAGACGATGCGCTGGACCGGCACGCCGTGATCGTGCGTGGCGGCCGACGGCGCGGGCTGCGCTTGCGCCAGCCCCACCGGCGCGGCAAAGGTCAGCGTGAACGCGACAAGGAGCGCGCGCATGTTCATTGGGCCGTCTCCGGCGGCATGAGCCAGCCAGTGACGGAATTGCCCAGCACGATGGCATCACGCGCGGCGGCGATGACCTGGTCGCGCGTCACCGCCCGGATGTCGTCCGGCCAATTGACGATCTCATCCAGGCTCTCGCCGCGCACAAGACCGGAACCATACATGTTGGCGAGCGCCTCCTGGCTGTCCTGCGCGTAGATTGCCGCGGCAGCCAGCTGCGACTTGGCGCGCGTCAGTTCGGCGTCCGTCGGTCCCTCGCGGAGGAACTGCGCGATCACCTGATCGACTGCCGCTTCGAGGCGTTCGGGCGTGACGCCTTCCGCCGGCGTTGCGCCAATGGAAACGCTGCCGCCGCCGATGCCGTCGGTGTTGGCGCTGGCGCCGGCGCTCACGGCTACGCGCTGGTCCTCGACAAGCGCGCGATAGAGACGGCTCGTCTCGCTGCCGCCGAGAATCTCGATGGCGACATCGAGCGCGTGCGCCTCGTGATTGTGTGCGGTCTCATAGCTCACCGCAGGATAGAGGCGAGAGAACGACGGTTGCCGCACCTTCTCATCACGATGGATGATGCGCATCGGCCCTGCGGCAGGCGGATCCTGCGCCCAATTGCGCGCCGGAAGAGTGCGGGTGGGCTGCAGACGGCCATAGGTGCGCTCGACCAGCGGGCGCAGCTCGGCGGCGTTCACATCGCCCGCAACGATCAGGATCGCATTGTTGGGCGCGTACCACGTGCGATAGAAGTCCAGGGCGCGGTCATGATCGAGCTGACGCATTTCGCTGAGCCAGCCGATCACCGGCGTGCCGTAGGGATGGTTGGGGTGCAGCATGGCGCGCATGCGTTCACCCATTACTGCGCCGGGATTGTTGTCCACGCGCGTGCGGCGCTCTTCTATGATCACATCGCGTTCGGAGGCGATCAGCGACGGCGGCAGCTGCAGATTGCGCATGCGGTCGGCTTCCATGCGCATGACGAGTTCGAGCCGGTCGCGGGCGATGCGTTCGTAATAGACGGTGTAGTCCCAATTGGTGGAAGCGTTATCGTCGCCGCCGTTGCGGGCGATGATGCGCGAGAATTCGCTGCGGGGGACCTCACGCGTGCCCTTGAACAGCAGGTGCTCGAAGAAGTGCGCCATGCCCGAGTGGCCGCGGGGCTCGTCAGCAGCGCCGACCCGATACCAGAGTTGATGAGTGACGACCGGTGCGCGGCGGTCGGTGATCACCACGACCTGCATGCCATTCGCAAGCGTGAACGTTTCCGGCCGCGGGAATGGGCGCGCATCGCTGGCGCTGGTGAAGAGACACAATGCGGCGCACGCAGCGACGACGGCTACGGCGCGACGCAGCACGGTCTGCAAGGGATCAGGTGCCCGGCAGCTTGAAGCCGCCGCTGTCGCGCTGAATGATCACCTGCCCGCCGCCTGTCGTTCGGCGGATGGATTCTTCTTCGGCAAGGCGTTGCTGCTCGGCTTGCGCATCGAGCGGAGCGTTGGTCGACGGCGAGCTGCCAAAGGACAGCAGCCGGTTCACGAAACTCTCGTTGCGGCGAACAATGCTCTGGCTTTCGAAATCGACGGTGTCGCGGATGTTTGGGTCGGTCGCGTCTGCGTGTGCATCGGCGACGAGCCGGCGCTCGCCGGCGCTGGCGCTGGCGCCGACGTCCTGCCCGAACAGCGATTGGCGCGCTTCTTCGGTCGGCTGCAATTCCTGCGGGCGCGGCTCGCCCGGACGCGGCGGGCGCAGGCTGTAATCCGGCGGCAGCGTCAATGGCGCTTGGCTGACGACGCGGAATTCGTCCGGCGAAACCTTGGACGCGCCGACGGCGCGCCCGAACGCGGCGCAACCGCTCGAGGCGGACGCCGCGGCGGCCACCATCGCGAGCAAGGTCAGTGTCTTGGTTGTCGTCATCAGGCGTCCCGCCTCCCTGGTGGCAGCCCTTCTAGCTGAGCCGCGGCCCGCCCGCCAAGCGGGACAGCAGCAAAGAGCGTTCGCCCGCAATTCTGACCGTTCTGGGGCGAATCCGGCGCCGCCCTAGGCCCCGCTAGCCCGGTCAGGGCCGCTCTTGGAGCCCTGAAGGCGCGCCCTGAGTTGCGACCATGGGGCGCCCTTTCCCGGCTCGCTCTCGGTGAAGAACAGCATATCGACCGCCAGGAGAATGGCGCCGAGCGTGATGGAGGCGTCGGCCACGTTGAACACCCAGGGAAACCAAAGGCCGCTGAAATCGAAGAAGTCGCACACGGCCCCGAAACGAATGCGGTCGATCACGTTGCCGATAGCGCCGCCAATCACCAGGCCCAGCGCCGTTCCGGTCAGCCGGCGATCCGCGGTCCGCAACCAACAGACGAACACGCCTGAAATCACGAAGGACAACAACACCAAAGCCCAGCGCACCAGGTCGGTGTTGGCGCGCATAAGCCCGAAACTGACGCCGCGATTCCATACCATGCGGAGATCGAAGACCGGCGATAGCTCGATGGACCTGCAATTGTAGCCAAACTCAAGACAGCCCGGCGGGCTGAACTGGCCCGGTCCCAGAACCATGTACTTGACGATCTGATCGGCGACCACGACGAACGCCGCAAGAATGAGCCCGTAACGAAGCATGGCGCGGCTTATGGACGGCCTGTGAGGCCCGTTCAAGGCGCGTCGCCCCACGCGCGCCTGGGTTCCGTCCCCATCCTGGGCCAGACTGTGTCCGATGCGCCCTGTCCTTGTGCTCGCCGCTCTCGTTCTGTGTGCGCCAAGCGCAGGCGCGCAGCCGGCCGATCCCCTCTTTGACGCACTGGATTCATACGCCGCCTACCAAATCGGCGTCGGCGCTTCGATGGAC
>JAFEDV010000411.1 GCA_018241475.1 Pseudomonadota bacterium
CTTCGACATCGATGTAATACGCAAAGCGGCGATTGCCAGGCGGTGCGCCCTCATCGCCGGCATTCTGCAACAACCGCACGCCGCATTTCTCGCGCTCAAGATACGCATATGTGCCGAAGTGGATGTACTTGGTGAAGCCAAGCACGCCCTCGAAAAATCCGATCGCCGCGTCGATGTCCGGCACGTGGATGAACGGCGTAATGCGGATGAAGGCGCCCTCCTTCACGCCTCAGCTCCCGAGCGGATAGTTCGGCGCTTCGCGGGTGATGGCCACGTCATGCACGTGGCTCTCGCGCAATCCTGCCGCGGAGATTTTCACGAAGCGCGCCTTGGCGCGAAGGTCCGGGAGCGACTTCGCGCCGGCATAGCCCATCGCCGCGCGCAGGCCGCCCACAAGCTGGTGCAGGATGTTGGCGACCGGGCCCTTGAACGGCACGCGGCCTTCGATGCCTTCGGGCACCAATTTCATCTGATCACTGACTTCTTTTTGGAAATAGCGGTCGGCAGAACCACGCGCCATGGCGCCCAGCGAGCCCATGCCGCGATAGGATTTGTAGGAGCGGCCCTGGTAGAGAATAATGTCGCCCGGCGCTTCTTCGCTGCCGGCCAAGAGCGAGCCGATCATCGCCGCTTCGGCGCCGCCGGCGAGCGCCTTCGCCAAATCGCCCGAGAACTTGATGCCGCCATCGGCGATCACCGGCACGTTGGCCTTCTTGGCGGCGTTCGCCGCATCCATAACCGCGGTGAGCTGCGGCACGCCAACGCCGGCGACGATGCGCGTCGTGCAGATCGAGCCGGGGCCGATGCCCACTTTCACCGCATCCGCGCCTGCATCGATCAGCGCCTTGCAGCCGTCGGCGGTGGCGATATTGCCGGCGATGATCTGGGTTTGATTGGAGACGCGCTTGATGCGGTCGACGGCGTCGAGCACGCCCTTCGAGTGGCCGTGCGCGGTATCAATCACCAGCACGTCAACGCCGGCTTCGATCAGCGCCATCGAGCGTTCGTAGCCTTGATCGCCGATGGTGGAGGCCGCGCCAACGCGCAATCGGCCCTGATCGTCCTTGGCGCGGCTTGGGAACGCCTGCGCCTTTTCGAAATCCTTCACGGTGATCAGGCCCGCGATGCGGCCTCCGGCATCGACGACGATGAGCCGTTCGATGCGATGCTTCTGCAAGAGCCGCTTGGCTTCCTCCTCGCCGGCGCCTTCGCGGATGGTGACCAGTTCGCGCGTCATCAGGTCAGCCACCCTCTCGCTCTTCTCGGCGAAGCGCATGTCGCGGTTGGTGAGAATGCCGACCAGCTTGTTCGTTCCAGCCTCAACCACGGGAAAGCCGGAAATCTTGCGGCGCTCCTTGATCTCGAGAATTTCGCCAATGGTCTGATCCGGCGTGATGGTGATCGGATCGATCACCATGCCGCTTTCGAACTTCTTGACGATCTTCACCTGCTCGGCCTGTTCGGCCGGCGTCATGTTGCGGTGAATGATGCCCATGCCGCCAGCTTGCGCCATGGCGATGGCGAGGCGCGCCTCGGTCACGGTGTCCATGGCGGCGGAAATGAGCGGGATGTTGAGGTCGATGCTGCGCGTCAGCCGCGTCTTGGTGACGGCGTCAGCGGGCAGCACTTCGGACGCGCCCGGTTCAAGGAGCACGTCGTCAAAGGTCAGAGCTTCACGGATTTCCATGGACGGCTGGTAGAGATATTCGCTGGACTTGGCAAGCCGGGCCGACCGTCAAGGCGCTTTGCGGCCCATCGCGATGACATAAACCTCAGCGCTCTCGGCCCGGCTGGCGGGCGGTTTGGCGTGGCGGACGGTCTCGAAATTTTGCTTCAGCCGCGACAGCAATGCCGCATCGAGGCCGCCTTGAAACGCCTTGGTCACGAACGCGCCGCCC
>JAFEDV010000412.1 GCA_018241475.1 Pseudomonadota bacterium
CGGAAACACTACGTGCGTCAGCGTGCGCCAGCGCGTGGCCCCCAGAGTCGCCGCCGCTTCCTCCACCTCCGGATCGAGGTCCTCGAGCACCGGCTGGATCGTGCGCACCACAAACGGGAAGCCCACGAAGATGAGGGCGATGACGACGCCGATCGGTGTATAGGCGACGCGAATTCCAAGCGGTGTCAGCAATTCGCCGACAATGCCGTTGGGCGCATAGATCGCAGTCAGCGCAATGCCCGCGACCGCGGTGGGCAGGGCGAACGGCAAATCGACGAGCGCATCGAGCAAACGCCTTCCCGCAAAATCGTAGCGCACAAGCGACCAGGCGGCGATCGTGCCGAAGACGATGTTGACGCACGCGGCGATGAACGCCGAACCGAAGCTCAGCTCCAACGCCGCCACCGTGCGCGGCGCGCTCAAGACGCGCCACACGCCGCTCACGCCAAGCTCCCACGGGCGGAGCGCCAAGGCCGCGAGCGGCAGCAGCACGAAGAAACTCAGATAGCAGAGTGTGAATCCCAGCGCAGGCCAAAAGCCGCCCAGCGCGCTGGGCTCCAGGAATCGCGGCCGGCGAGGGGACGCGGCGATCGTCATTCGCGTGTTCGTCCAGCGTTGATCTGATCGAAGACGCCGCCATCAGAGAAGTGTGTGCGCTGCGCCTCCGCCCACCCTCCGAACACGGCGTCGATGCTCACCCGCGGAATGTCCGGAAAGCGCTGTCGGTTCGCGCTGAGCGTCGCCGCATCGGAGGGCCGATAATAGCAGCGCGCCGCGATCTGCTGTGCGGGGACCGTATAAAGGAACTGAAGATAGGCTTCGGCCGCCACGCGGGTGTGCTTGTGATCGACGACGCGATCCACCACCGCCACCGGCGGTTCTGCGAGAATGCTCATCGAGGGCGTCACGATCTCCACTTGCCTGGAGCCGAGTTCGTCCACGGCCAGATGCGCTTCATTTTCCCACGCCAGCAGCACATCGCCAATGCCCCTTTGTGCGAACGTGGTCGTCGCGGCGCGCGCGCCGGTGTCCAGCACCGGTGCGCGCGCATAGATTTGCTCTACGAACGCGCGCGCGGATTGGCCGCTGCCGCCGGGCTGCTGCAGCGCGTAGGCCCAAGCGGCCAGATAATTCCAACGCGCGCCGCCCGACGTCTTCGGATTTGGGGTGATCACCTGCACGCCTGGGCGAATCAGGTCGCTCCAGTCGCGGATCTGCTTCGGGTTTCCAGCGCGGACCAAGAATACGATTGTCGACGTGAAAGGCGAACTGTTGTTCGGCAGGCGCGACCGCCAGTCCGGTGCGATCAGGCCCCGAGCGGCGATCTGGTCACTGTCATATTGAAGCGCGAGC
>JAFEDV010000413.1 GCA_018241475.1 Pseudomonadota bacterium
ATCTTCTCCCAGACCCGCCGCGCGTTCTTCACCGACAGTTTCTGATCCTTGCGAAGCCGCCGCCAAGTATCGAGACTGAGCGCCGCGTCCAGCGCCTCGAACTTGTCGGCGTCGTCCTTTACATCCTTCGGCAGCAAGAACTGCAGCATCTGGCGCAAGAGCTGCACTGTTTGCTCGTGCGCTGCCTGTAGGAACGGCGAATGCCAGCGCTGCGTGTCGGCGGCCGCCTTGATTGGCATGATCTCTTCATAGAGACGCACACGACGCTCGATGATCCATTGCAGGCGTTCTTCGGCGGTGTCGCCTTTGACCGGGATGGCCTTGATGTCTTCGATGCGCACCAACATCACGGCATGCATCTCGCGATAAAGGCTCTCCATGTCGTTGAAGAGCCTGAACACGGTGCGCCGCCCGACGCCGGCCCGTTCGGCCACCGCTTCCGCGCTCGGCTGCGCGTCGCCTTCGCGCGCGAACTCCAGCATCGCATCAACGATGCGCCGGCGCGATTCGTCGGAGCGCTGACGGCGCCCGTCGGTCGAGCGCGTCTGTGGTTGCGCCATCTTTGCCAAGTTCGTCTTCGCCACGGGATGAACCGCCTTCTTGTCCCCACCGGGAAAGTAGCACTATAAGTGCCATCTTCAAGCGGCGCGGGGAACAGCCTTTGAAGCGCATCCTGATTGGGCTTGCGGTGTTGGCCGCCCTGGTTGCAGGCGGCCTCTACGTCATGCGCGCCCAGATCGCTACCGCTGTCTTCCGTCAAGCGGTCGCCCAAGGCATGGCCCGCGACACGATCGCCGCCACACCCGACGGCTTGAGCGCCGCCTTTTGCGGCACCGGCTCGCCGCTTCCCGACCGTCAGCGCGCCGGTCCCTGCCTCGCCGTCATCGCCGGCCATCGCCTCTTCCTGTTCGACGCAGGCGAAGGTTCAGCCGAAACGCTCTCCCTCATGGGCCTCTCGCCCGCGCGGATCGAAGCTGTCTTCCTCACCCACTTCCATTCCGATCACATCGACGGTCTCGGCAATCTTGCGCTTCAGCACTGGGGTCAAGCCGCCAACATCGAACCGCTCCCCTTGTATGGCGGCGAGGGAGTCGACCGCATCGCGGCCGGCTTCAACGAAGCCTACGCGCTCGACAGCACCTATCGCGTAGCGCACCACGGCCCCGCCGTCATGCCGCCCAGCGGCTTTGGCCTCGTCGCACATGCCTTCACCATCGCAGATGCTCAAGAGAGCACCGTCGTCCTCGACAATGGCGGCGTGCGCATCACCGCGTTCCGCGTCGACCACGGTCCAGTGCATCCCGCTTTCGGTTATCGCATCGATTACAAAGGCCGCAGCATCGTTATCAGCGGCGATACCGCGCCCTCACCTGTGGTGCAGCGCCAAGCAACCAACGCGGATTTGCTCATACATGAAGGCTTATCGCCTGAACTCGTTGGCATCATGGAGCAGACCGCCCGCGCCCAGCACCGCGATAATCTCGCGAAAATCTTCCACGACATCGTCAATTATCACACCGCCCCAGAGCGCGCCGCCGAAATTGCGCAGGCCGCGCACGTGCAAGCGCTCGCCTTCACCCACATCACGCCACAAGTGCCGTTCGGCGCCCTCGAAGGCCCGTTCCTCGGCAACGCGGCGCGGCGCTTCCACGGCCCCATCTATGTGAGCCGCGACGGCGACCTCATCAGCCTTCCCGCCACCGGCGGCATGACGCGCCGAAACCTGCTCTAGTTCGCGGCGAAAATCCGATGCCGGACCCGGTCGCCCGGCAAGATATCGAGCGCTGCCGCGCGGCCAGCATTGAGTTCCAGCACGCCACGGACCGGTCCTGCCGATGGAATGTTGTCGTCTGAAAACGGCGTCGCATTAGCGGCGATGTTGAGAATGCGGCCATCGCGCCCGATGAAGATGATGTCGAGCGGCAGGAAAGTGTTGTGCATCCAGAAGCTCACCTGCTGCGGGGGGTCGAAGTCGAACAGCATGCCGTGATCGGCGGCCATTGAGCGGCGATACATAAGCCCCTGTTCGCGCTCCGCATCGGTATTGGCGATCTCCACGTGGAAGCGTTGCAC
>JAFEDV010000414.1 GCA_018241475.1 Pseudomonadota bacterium
ACCTGCTGAAGCCGGCCGTAAAGAAACTCGGCGCTCGGGCCACGCTACATTTGGAAGCTGAGGCGGATCATAGCTTCCACGTTCCCGCGAAAAGCGGGCGCAAGGATGCGGACGTGCTTGTCGAGATTCTTGATGCAACGAGCGCGTGGGTGATCCGTCAGAGCCACTGACCCTTCTCTAGAGTCATTCCGGACGCACCGAAGGTGCGATCCGGAACCCAGGGGCAACCACGCAACTCGATGATCCCCTGGGTTCCGGGTCTCACTTCGCTCGCCCGGAATGACTCTGAAATTCAAGGCGCGCTATGCAAACGTCTTCGCGTAGATCTCTGGCTTGAACCCGACGATCAGCTTGCCGCCTACATCGAGCACCGGCCGCTTGATCATTGACGGCTGCGCCAGCATCAGCGCGATCGCCTTCTTCTCAGTGACGTTCTCGCGGTCCTGGTCCGGCAATTTGCGGAAGGTCGTGCCGGCGCGATTGAGCAACGTTTCCCAGCCCACCTCTCTGGCCCACGCCTCCAAGCGCGGCTTGTCGATGCCCTCGGCTTTGTAATCGTGGAATGCGTACTTCACCCCGCGATCGTCCAGCCACGTGCGCGCCTTCTTCATCGTGTCGCAATTCTTGATGCCGTAGATCGTGACGCTTTTGGCCATCAGGCCCGCGCCCAGAGCCTGCGGCGCGCCATCATCAGCACCGTGCCGGTGACGACGATCGGGGCGACCGCCGGACCCATTGCATTAAACACGTTGGCGATCTCCGGCCCCGCCAGCGCCAGCACCGCCGCCGTCACGCAGCCGGCGCCGAGCCACAGCGCCACGGCGTTCGCGTTGCGCCGCTTCTGCGCAGCCGCAAGCGTCCCGGCCAGAAAGCGCGCATCCTGCGCCGGCGGTTCGTGGCCGGCGAAGAATTGCGAAAGCAGTTCGTGCTTATCCGTCATGGCCGTCGTCCAACGCTGCAAGCAAACGCTCTCGCCCTCGCGAGACATGAGATTTGACCGTCCCCAGCGGCATTGCAAGCGCGTGCGCCGCCTCGGTGTGCGAATAGCCGGCAGCCAGGCACATCGCCGCGCAGGCGCGCTGGTCGAGCGGCAAACTCGCCAGCGCCGTCGCCAGCGCCAGACGCCTGGCGGGATCGAGCGGTCCATCCCC
>JAFEDV010000415.1 GCA_018241475.1 Pseudomonadota bacterium
AATCGTCCGTTCTTCATGTACTTCGCTCCGAACGCCATCCACACGCCGCTGCAGGCGACGCGGGAGGACTACAATGCGCTGCCGCAGATCCACGATCACCGGTTGCGCGTTTATGCCGCCATGGTCCGCAACCTCGATCGCAACGTGGGGCGACTGCTCGAGGCGCTGCGTGCGGAGGGACTCGAGCGGAACACCCTTGTCATCTTCACGAGTGACAACGGCGGCGCGCACTATATCGGCTTGCCGGACATCAACCGTCCCTACCGCGGCTGGAAGGCGACCTTCTTCGAAGGCGGCATCCACACGCCGTTCTTCATGCGCTGGCCCGTGCAAATCCACGCCGGCACGCGCTACGCGCAGCCGGTGAGCCATTTCGACATCTTCGCGACGGCGGCTGCGGCGGCGCACGCGCCGGTGCCCGCCGGCGATCAGATCGATGGCGTGAACGTGTTGCCATTCGTGGAGGGTAGACAGCAGGGCGCTCCGCACGATGTGCTGTTCTGGCGCTCGGGACAGTATCGCGTGGTTCTCGCCAACGGCTGGAAGCTGCAGGATTGCGGGGCGTGCCATCGCGTCTGGCTTTACGACATGGCTAGCGATCCGACCGAGCATCACGATCTTGCGGCGGCGCAACCGGATCGCGTGCGCGCCTTGACGATGCTGCTCGATCAGCACGATCGTGAACAGCATGCGTCGCAATGGCCGTCGCTCCTGGAAGGGCCGATCTTCGTCGACCAACCGCTCGGCGTGCCGCAGCAGCGTGGGGCGGATTACATTTGGTGGGACAATTAGGACCGAACGTCGGCCACCGTCCGGAATCCGACGTGCGACATGCCTTCGCTGGGGTCCGAGGGTTGACGGGAGCCGCTGCGGAAGCGGGAACAGAAGTTGTCGGAGCACAAGTAAGAGCCGCCCTTGATGACGTGCTCGGCGATGTGCTGGGGATCGTGGGCGCGCGCGTACTCTTCGCTGACAGGCGCGGCGTCATAGGCGAACCAGTCGCTGGTCCATTCCCAGACGTTCCCGACCATATCGTAGAGGCCGGCGGCGTTGGCAGGAAAGCATCCAACGGGCGCAAGCCCAGCGAAACCATCCGTGCCCTGATCGACGACGGGGAAGACGCCTTGCCAGGTGTTGGCGCGAGGAGCGCCGTCTGGCGCGAACGCTTCGGCATGCAGGTTCGGCGAAGCGGGCGCATCGCCGCGCGCGGCGCGCTCCCACTCGTTCTCCGTCGGCAAACGGCGGCCGCGCCAGTGCGCGTAGGCGAGCGCGTCTTCGTAGGAAACCTGTACGACGGGGAAGAACTCACGGCCCTCAATCGAGGAGCCTTGGCCTTGCGGATGACGCCAATCGGCGCTGCGATCGACGATCCACATGTGGCGGCTGGGATCGAACACGGCGGCGCCGTGGCGCTGGCCGTCGGCGTCGGTGCGCTCGGCCGCGGTAACGTAGTGCGTGGCTGCGACGAAGGCGGCGAACTGGCGGTTGGTGACTTCGTGGGTGTCGATGGAGAATGCGCGGACTTCGCCATGGCCGCCGACACGTTCTTCAGGGCGGAAAGCGACGCTGCCTCGGTCGACGCGGCCGGCGGGAATGATGCGCTGATCGTCGAGGCGCGCCGCGTCCATGCATTGCGTGGTGGCATGCATACGCGGCGCAGGCGCGGCGCTGCAGCCCGAAAGGGCGAGAGCCAAGAAGATGGCAAACACGGTTTGGTCGGGGCGGCGGGATTCGAACTCGCGACCCTTAGCTCCCAAAGCTAATGCTCTACCAGACTGAGCTACACCCCGGACCACACGCCGCTGTTCGCACGGCGCGCTGTGGGCCGGCAAGCCTCTTCGCCGCGGTACGAGCATAATCGCGCAAAAGAAAATGCGCCTAGGGCGAGGCCCCAAGCGCATTCCCGAACTGCGATCTCCAATCCTCAGGGATAGGGGTCGCCGTTTTCATAGAACCAGCGGCCGGATTGCTGGTCCTGGAAGTAATAGCGGCCAGAACGTTGGTCGTAGTGTTCGCGGCGGTTGTCATTGGCGCCGCAACCGCCGTCGCGGACGCAGCCGGCATAGGCGCCGGCTGCCGCGCCAACCGCCGCACCGATCGCGGCGCCGGTTGCAGCGTCGCCGCGACCCGTGTTGTTGCCGATTATCGCGCCAGCGGCGCCGCCGAGCGCTGCGCCGCCAAGCGCGCCGGATGCTTCATTCTGCGTGCAGGCCGCCGCGCCCAACGCGGCGACGGTCGCAATCAATAGAAGGCGCATGCGCATATGGATTTGCTCCTCTGGAACTTCCCAGAAGCGCAACGCACGCGCCGGCGCATCGTTCCTCACCTTGATGAACCCGAAACCATGCGTCAACTCCGGCCATCCTACAGAACGCCGGCCGCGCGGAGCGCCGAAAGTTCCATTTCACTGGCGCCGAGAAGGTCTTTCAGCGTCGCATCGGTATCTGCGCCGAGCGTTGGCGGTGCGGCGCGCGGCGAGGGCGGTGTTGCATTCATCCGTATTGGGCTGGCGGTAAGGCGCAGGCGCTCGCCATCGTCGCGGACAATGGTTTCCACTGCGCCGCGGGCTACTACGTGTGGATCGGCGAACACTTGCGGCAGCGTATTGATCGGCCCGCAGGGCACGCCGGCCGCTTCCAGCGCCGAAAGCCAGAATGAAGAGGGCCGCGCGCTCAACGCGGCGGCGATGGCGTCGGCGAGATCGATGCGATTGGCGACGCGTGCGGGGTTGGTGGCGAAGCGCGGATCGTCGGCAAGCGGCAGTCTGGCGACGCCGCAGAGCGCCCTGAATTGCGCATCGTTGCCGACCGCCACGACGACATAGCTGTCGAGCGTCGGAAACGTCTGATAAGGCGCGATGCTGGCGTGCGCATTGCCGTAACGCTTAGGCGTCTCGCCGGTCAGGTGATAATTGGTCCCGAGATTGCCGAGCACCGCGATCTGGCAATCGAGCAGCGAAATATCGAGATGCTGGCCCTCGCCTGTGCGTTCTGCGTGGCGCAGCGCAGCGAGAATGCCCGTAGCCGCGTACATGCCGGTAAAGAGATCGGCGATGGGCAGCGCCGACTTGACGGGCTCGCCCGCCGGATCGCCGGTGAGACTCATCGGGCCGCCCATCGCCTGGATCATGAGGTCATAGCCCGCCCGCGCGGCGTAGGGGCCGGTCTGGCCGAAGCCGGTGATGGAGCAATAGACAAGAGCGGGATTGATCGCCCTGAGACTCGCGTAATCAAGGCCGTACCTCGCCAGCGATCCGGTTTTGAAGTTCTCGACCAGGATCTGGCATTTGGGCGCGAGACGCCTGATCAGCGCCGCCCCCTCCGGTTTGGCGAAATCGACAGTGACCGAACGTTTGTTGCGGTTGGCGGCAAGGAAATAGGCGGCGTCACCGCGTTCGCCGCCGGGCGCGGTGAGAAAGGGCGGGCCCCATGAACGCGTGTCGTCGCCCGCGCCGGGCTTTTCGACCTTGATCACCTCGGCGCCGAGGTCTCCGAGAATTTGTGTCGCCCAAGGCCCCGCCAGGATACGCGAGAGATCAAGGACACGTACGCCCGCGAGGGCGGCTTTAGACGTGTTCATCGCACCATCGTTGCATCGCCGTGCGCGAGGGGCCAGATCGGAGCCATGTCAGAAACGCGTACCCCGCATGCGACAGGCGGCTGCCAATGCGGCGCCGTGCGCTACGCCCTCTACGTGGCCCCACAGAACGCACACGTCTGTCATTGCCGCATGTGCCAGCGCGCCACCGGCGGACTATTCGCAGCGCTCGCCGGGGCGCCGAAGGCGGATTTCGCCTGGACCAAGGGCGATCCGGCAGTGTTTGCCAGCTCGAATCTGGCCACCCGCGCCTATTGCCGTGATTGCGGGACGCCGCTCTCGTTCAGCTACAATCTGCCGGAGGCCCGCTTCTACGTGACGATCGGCTCCCTCGACGACCCGGAAGGCGCGCCAATTCAGAAGCAATACGGAACCGAGAGCCGGATCAGCTGGGTGAAGTTCTGCGACGGCGTGCCGGGCGAGGAGACCGGGTCCGATCCGAAGGCGCAGAGCTTCCTTGCGACGATGACGAACAATCAGGGTTGAATGGCGCGAGTGACGGGGCTCGAACCCGCGACCTCCGGCGTGACAGGCCGGCGCTCTAACCAACTGAGCTACACCCGCGTTTTTGCGAGAGCGAGCGGGTTAGGACAAGCCGTTCCCCTGGTCAAGCGCGACTGACCCGCCCAAAAGCGTTGCAAGAGCTAGCCCCGAATGGTGGGCGGTGACGGGATCGAACCGCCGACCCTCTCGGTGTAAACGAGACGCTCTACCGCTGAGCTAACCGCCCTGTAGGCCGTCCTCTGACGCGGACCGTCGAGAATCGCAAGTGCGCCCGCGGCGCGACCGCAAGCCTTGCTCTGACCAGCGGGCGCCACTAGCGTCCGCGCCGATTTTGCGCCTGCGGCGCCAGCCGCACTGGCAGCCGCAAGCGAACGCGCCTAGGTGGAGTTCATGGGTCTCGACCTGACTAACTACCTGCCGATCATCATCTTCTTTGGGATCGCGACAGCGCTTGGCGCCGGCTTCATCCTCGCGGCCTGGGTGCTCGCACCGAAGAAACCGGACAAGGAAAAAGTGTCGGCCTATGAGTGCGGCTTCAACGCATTCGACGACGCGCGGATGAAGTTCGACGTGCGCTTCTACCTCGTCTCGATCCTTTTCATCATCTTCGACCTCGAAGTGGCGTTTCTTTTCCCTTGGGCGGTCGCGCTGAAGCGCATGCCTCCTGAAACCGCGCAGTTCGCATTCTGGTCCATGATGGCGTTCCTCGGCGTGCTGACCGTCGGCTTCATCTACGAGTGGATGAAGGGCGCGCTGGAGTGGGAATGAACCGATGACGATCATTACTCCAGCAGGCGGCGCTGCCCGCGCCGGCGTTGAGGGCGGGTTCCCCGTCAAGGAAGACGATCCGTTCTACACTGGGCTATCGAACCAGCTCGCCGACAAGGGATTCTTGGTGGCGGCGGCTGACGACATCATCACCTGGGCGCGCACAGGTTCGCTCATGTGGATGACGTTCGGGTTGGCCTGCTGCGCGGTCGAGATGATGCAAGCGTCGATGCCGCGCTACGACCTGGAGCGCTTTGGCTTTGCGCCGCGCGCGTCACCGCGCCAATCGGATGTGATGATCGTTGCCGGCACGCTCACCAACAAGATGGCGCCGGCGCTGCGCAAGGTCTACGACCAGATGCCGGAGCCGCGCTACGTGATCTCGATGGGATCGTGCGCCAATGGCGGCGGCTATTATCATTACAGCTACGCCGTGGTGCGCGGCTGCGACCGCATCGTGCCGGTCGATATTTATGTGCCCGGCTGCCCGCCGACGGCGGAGGCGCTCGTGTATGGCGTTCTTCAACTCCAACGCAAGATTAGGCGCGAAGGGACAATCGAGCGATGAGCGCGTTGGACGATCTCGGCGCACACATCGCTTCGTCGATGACGAGCGCCATTGAGGGCCAGGAGGTTCGCTGGGGCGAGCTGACGCTCATGGTGCGCGCCGATCAGGTGCTGACGGTGCTGACCTTTCTGCGCGACGACCCTCGCTGCAAGTTCACGACTTTGATCGACATTTGCGGCGCGGACTATCCTGAGCGGCCGAAGCGTTTCGATGTGGTTTATCATCTGCTCTCGATGCAGCTGAACCATCGTGTGCGGGTGAAGATCGAGACGGATGAGCAAACCGCCGTGCCGTCCGTCGTCTCGCTGTTTCCTTGCGCCGACTGGTTCGAGCGCGAGGCGTTCGACATGTATGGCATTCTCTTTGCCGGCCACCCCGATCTGCGCCGTTTACTGACGGATTACGGCTTCCAGGGCCATCCGCTGCGCAAGGACTTCCCACTCTCCGGCAAAGTCGAGGTGCGCTACGATCCCGAGCAGCAGCGCGTAGTCTACGAGCCGGTGAACCTCAACCAGGCCTTCCGCAACTTCGACTTCCTGAGTCCCTGGGAAGGCATGACGTTGCCCGGTGATGAGAAAGCCGATGGCTGACGACGTTTCAAACCGGCCGGCGGAAGGCGCTGAAGAGAAGCGGACCTTCACGATCAATTTCGGTCCGCAGCACCCGGCGGCGCACGGCGTGTTGCGCCTCGTGCTGGACCTCGACGGCGAAGTGGTCGAGCGTGTCGATCCGCATATCGGGCTTCTGCATCGCGGCACAGAGAAGCTGATCGAGTACAAGACCTATCTGCAGGCGATCCCGTATTTCGACCGGCTCGATTATGTCGCTCCAATGAACCAGGAGCACGCGTTTTGCATGGCGATCGAGCGACTTGCCGGCATCGAGGTGCCGCGGCGCGCCTCGATCATCCGCGTGCTCTATTCGGAAATCGGCCGGATTCTGAACCATCTTCTGAATGTCACTACGCAAGCGATGGATGTCGGCGCGCTGACGCCGCCGCTTTGGGGCTTCGAAGAACGTGAAAAGCTGATGGTTTTCTACGAGCGGGCGTCGGGATCGCGTATGCATGCGGCGTATGTCCGCGCCGGTGGCGTGCACCAGGATCTGCCGCCACAGTTGATTGATGATATTGAAACCTGGTGCCATCAATTCCCGCGCGTCATCGACGACATCGAAGGGCTGCTCACTGACAATCGCATCTTCAAACAGCGCAACGTTGATATTGGCGTGGTCAGCCAGCAGGACGCATTGAACTGGGGCTTCTCCGGGGTAATGGTGCGCGGTTCGGGCCTGGCCTGGGATCTGCGCCGGGCGCAGCCTTATGAAATCTATTCAGAGCTCGACTTCAAGATTCCACTCGGGAAGAACGGCGACTGCTACGACCGTTACCTCTGCCGCATCGAAGAGATGCGCGAGTCGACGAAGATCATGCTCCAATGCGTGGCTATGCTGCGCAAGACCCCGGGTCCGGTGATGCCGGAACATTCGAAGTTCGCGCCGCCGCGGCGCGCCGAAATGAAGACCTCGATGGAAGCGCTAATCCATCATTTCAAGCTCTACACCGAAGGCTATCACGTGCCGGCTGGAGAGGTTTATGCCGCCGTGGAGGCGCCGAAGGGCGAGTTTGGCGTCTATCTCGTCGCCGACGGCTCGAACCGGCCGTATCGTGTGAAGATTCGCGCGCCGGGCTTCCCCCATCTGCACGCGATGGACTATCTCTGCAAAGGCCACATGATCGCCGATGTGGCGGCGGTCATCGGCTCGCTGGACATCGTGTTTGGGGAGATCGATCGGTGAGAGCCGACGCGCGGAGCGTCATCAGCGCCGCCGCCGCCGCCCATCCCCACGTCCTGACGTGGCTGGAACCGCTTGTGATGGCGGGGTTCACTCTGCTGTTCTTGCTTTACGCGTTCCTGTTTTTCAAACCGGAGCACGTGGAGCACCACCCGACGCGCGTGCTCATCGGCGCGGCGATCCAGGGTTTCATCATCGGCATGCTGGTCGGCTTCGTGATCTTGCCGTTGCGGATCGCCTTTTTCGTCCCGGACCCCAGCCTCTTCCCGGAAGCGCCGACGCCGTCGAGGGGGCTGGCCTCGCTCTCAGCGTTGCCGTCGCTGCTGCTGCTGGTGGTCATACGTCAGGGGCTATTGGCGCGAGCGCCCTTGATCGGGCGGTACCTTCGCGCGTATCGCCGGGCCGCGATCAAGCATCAGATCGATGGCGCGCGCCGCGCCCTGGGTCGCCTCGAAGCGCTGGACGCGCGTACGGCGGCCGAGCTCGCAGAATGACCAAGGAAGCGCCATGAGTGTCCGCCGTCTGGCAGAGGATCAACCCGACAGTTTCTCCTTCTCGAAGGAGACGATGGAGGAGGTGAGGTGGTGGATGGCCAAGTACCCGCCGGAGCGGAAGGCGTCGGCTGTCATCCCGATCATGTGGCTGGTGCAGAAGCAGGAAGGTTGGGTGAGCGAGCCTGCCATTCGCGCCATAGCCGGGCTGCTGGGCATGGCGCACATCCGCGTGCTGGAAGTGGCGACGTTCTACACGATGTTCCACCTGGCGCCCGTGGGTAAGCACCATTTGCAGGTGTGCGGCACAACACCGTGCATGCTGCGGGGGGCTGAAGGGCTGAAGGAGGTCTGCAAGCGACGCATTGGCGCCCCGCACGAGCCGAGCAAGGACGGCATGTTCTCCTGGGAGGAAGTCGAGTGTCTCGGCGCTTGCGTGAATGCGCCGGTCGTAGCCATCGACGACTACTATCACGAAGACCTGAGCCGTGAGGCGCTCGAAGCCTTGATCGACAAACTGGCGCACGGCGAAACCATCGAGCCGGGGTCGGCCGTCGGGCGGCAGACTTCTGCGCCGGCGGGCGGCGCGCAAACGCTTACAGATGCTTCCCTCTACGACGGCTCGCTCGCAAAGCCGGTACAACTGCCGGGTTTGCCGGAGAAGGCATGAGCGAGGCAACTCCTCCCCCGCCCAATCCGATCGACAACCGGCGCCGCGTCGAGTTCGAGCCGATGCCGCTGCCGTTCACCGGCGGGAAAGGCAAGACGCTGGTGTTCCTGATTATCGTAGCGGTGTGCCTAGGCGCGGCGGCCTACATGTATTTCGTGCAACGCCTGCCGTGGACCGACATGCGCGTGATCGCGCCGGCCATCGGCGCGCTGTGGTTTGCTCTGCGTCTGTTCATGACGCTGACGCCTAGAAGTTGAGGACAGCCCGTGCTCGCCGACAAAGACCGCATTTTTCTCAATCTCTATGGGCTCCACGGCGCAGATCTCGAGAGCGCCAAAAGGCGCGGCGCTTGGAACGGCACAAAGGACATGCTCGATGCCGGGCGCGACTGGATCATCGCGCAGATAAAGGAGAGCGGCCTGCGCGGGCGCGGCGGCGCGGGCTTTCCTACCGGCTTGAAATGGTCCTTCATGCCGAAGGAGGTGAAGGATCGGCCGCACTATCTCGTGGTCAACGCGGATGAATCCGAGCCGGGCACCTGCAAAGATCGCGACATCATGCGCCACGATCCGCACTTGCTGATCGAGGGCTGCCTGGTGGCGTCGTTCGCGATGGCGGCGCATGTTTGCTACATCTACATCCGCGGCGAGTATGTGGCTGAGCGCGAAGCCATGGAGCGCGCGATTCTGGAAGCCTACGCGGCCAAGCTGGTCGGCAAGAACAACGTGCACGGATGGGATTTCGACATCTACATGCACCATGGCGCCGGGGCGTATATTTGCGGCGAAGAGACCGCGCTGCTGGAAAGCCTGGAGGGCAAGAAGGGCCAGCCGCGGCTGAAGCCGCCTTTCCCGGCGAACGTTGGGCTCTATGGCTGCCCAACGACAGTAAACAATGTTGAATCGATTGCGGTGGCCCCGACGATCTTGCGCCGTGGCGCCAAATGGTTCGCGGGCATCGGTCGCGCCAACAACACCGGCACCAAGGTGTTTTGCATTTCCGGGCACGTGAACAAGCCCTGCAATGTCGAAGAGGCGATGAGCATTCCACTAAAACAGCTCATTGAAGAGCATTGCGGCGGCGTGCGCGGCGGCTGGGGCAATCTGAAGGCTGTGATCCCCGGCGGTTCATCGGTGCGTATGATCACGGCGGCCGAATCCGAGACCATGCTGATGGATTTCGATGCGCTGATGGCGGCGCCGCATCGCTCGGGCTTGGGCACGGCGGCGGTGATTGTCATGGATCAATCGACCGACATGATCCGCGCCATCGCGCGCATCGCCCACTTTTACAAGCACGAAAGCTGCGGCCAGTGCACGCCCTGCCGGGAAGGCACGGGCTGGATGTGGCGGGTGCTCGAGCGGATGGCCAAAGGCGAGGCCGAGCACAAGGAAATCGATGTGCTGCTGGACGTGACGACGCAGGTCGAGGGCCACACGATCTGCGCCCTGGGCGATGCGGCGGCTTGGCCAATCCAAGGGCTGATCCGCTGCTTCCGCGGCGAGATCGAACAGCGGATCGATCGCTACCGTGCGGCGAAGGGCGTGCATCAGGTGAGAACGGCGGCAGTCGCGGCGGAGTAGGCCATGGCGCGGCGCATTGAAGGGACGATCACGGCGCTGGAGCTGGGCAAGCAGCGCCAGGGCGCGAGCGACGTCTCCATTAACCGTGTCGTGGTGCACACGGTGCGAGGACGCGATGTGAAGCTCAGCAGCACCAGCATGCCGCGGGGCGCATACGAAGTGGTATCCCGGGGCGGACTGGCCACGCTCTATGTTGGCGGGCCATTTTTCTTCTTCTTGCCAAGCCAGATATTCGGCGCGCGCTCGGCGACCGGCGCTTTCTTTCACGCACCGCGGGCGATCTTCTGGATACCAGGCGGGCTGTTGGTGTCGCTGATCGCTTTTCCACTGGCCATTTTGCCGATTACTCTGCTGCTGTTTCCGATCCTGGTGCTTGCCGGCATCTGGATGATGCTGATCTCGTGGAGCGGCATGGGCGCGCGCGGCATGTTCAAGCGCGACGAACGCCGCGCAGCCAAGGCAAGGGCCGCCGCATGAAGCATTTCTGTTTGTTCTACGAATATCCCGTCGACTTCCGTGAGCGCCGCGCGCCGTTCCGAGGCGCGCATTTGGAGCATTGCAAGCTCTCTGTCGCGCGCGATGAACTCCAGCTTGGCGGCGCGTTCACGGATGACCCGCCGCAAGGGCTGCTGCTGTTCAAGGCGGAGACCGCTTCCACTGCGGAAGCGTTCGCGGAGGGCGATCCCTACGTACTGAATGGCGTTGTTCAGTCCTGGCGCGTGCGGGAGTGGACGACGGTGGTGGGCGCAAGTGCGCTGACCAAGGTTTGAGCCGCGCAACGAGCGGGGGCGTTGCGAGCGAGTCGCAAGTGCGCGCGTTCTGGCACGCGACCGTAGCGGACCTTTCGCCCCCTTGATGCGACGCAATAAATCGTCCATGCGGCTGCTCGCGAAAGCGGACGAACAATGACGAAAATTCTCGTCGACGGCGTTGAAGTCGACGTCCCTCCGGAATTGACGCTGCTGCAGGCGTGTGAGGCCGCCGGCGCGGAGATTCCGCGCTTTTGCTACCATGAGCGGCTGTCGATCGCCGGCAATTGCCGCATGTGCTTGATCGAGGTGAAGGTCGGCGGCAGGTCCGGCCCAAAACCGGTCGCCTCGTGTGCGCAGCAAGTGAGGGACTTGCCGCCGCCGCGCGACAATATGCTGAACGAACTCGTCACCCGTTCGCCAACGGTGAAGAAGGCGCGCGAAGGCGTGATGGAGTTCCTGCTTATCAACCACCCCCTCGACTGCCCGATCTGCGATCAGGGCGGCGAGTGCGACCTTCAAGACCAGTCGGTGGCTTACGGGCGCGGCGGCAAGCGCTTCGACGAAAACAAGCGCGCCGTCGAAGAGAAGTTCATGGGCCCGCTGGTGAAGACGGTGATGACCCGCTGCATCCAATGCACGCGCTGCATCCGCTTCGTGACCGAAGTGGCGGGCGTGCCGGAACTGGGCGCAACCGGCCGCGGCGAGGATATGGAGATCACCACCTACCTGGAGGCCTCACTCACCAGTGAGCTTTCCGCAAACGTGATCGACCTTTGCCCGGTCGGGGCGCTGACCTCGAAGCCATACGCTTTCAACGCGCGGCCCTGGGAGCTGACCAAGACTGAGACCATCGACGTGATGGACGCGCTCGGTTCGAACATCCGTGTCGATGCACGCGGCGATGCGGTCCTGCGCGTGCTGCCGCGGGTGCACGAGGGCATCAACGAGGAATGGATTTCGGACAAGACCCGCTACGCCGAAGACGGGCTTGGCCGTCAGCGGCTGGACCGTCCGTATATCCGCGAGCACGGCAAACTGCGCGCCGCGTCCTGGGATGAAGCGCTGGCGGCGGCGGCAAAAGCCCTCTCGGGCGATCCGAAGAAGATCGGCGTCATTGCCGGCGATCTCGCCTGCGGCGAAAGCATGAAGGCCGCGCTCGATCTCTTCCGCGCAGTGGGTTCGCCGAACACCGATTGCCGGCCGGACGGTGCTGCCATCGGCGGCGCGCCGCGACAAGGCTATCTCTTTAACTCCGCCATTGCCGGGATCGATCAGGCGGACGCCATCCTGCTCGTCGGAACCAACCCGCGCCTCGAAGCGCCGGTCCTCAACGCTCGTATTCGCAAAGGGTGGCTGCGAGGCGCGCGCGTCGCTCATGTCGGCGAAGCGGCGGACCTGAGCTACCCGGCTGAGCATATTGGCGCGGGCGCCGATGCGCTCGGCAAGCTCGGCGATTTCGGTAATGCGCTCAAGAACGCGCAATTTCCAATGGTGATCGTCGGCGCCGCTGCAATGGCTCGCGCAGATGGCTCGGCGATCCTGCGTGCGGCCGGCAAGCTCGCAGGGGTGAAGGAGGGCTGGAACGGGTTCAACGTCCTGCACACTGCGGCTTCGCGTGTCGGCGCGCTCGACATGGGCTTTCTCCCGGACGCCGGGGGGAAGACCGCGCGTGAAATGTTGCGGGGAGGGATGGACGCGCTCGTGCTGCTCGGTGTGGATGAAGTCGAGCTGCCGAGGAGCGGCACGATCATCTATCTGGGCACGCACGGAGACCGCGGCGCTCATCGCGCCGACATCATTCTGCCGGGGGCCGCCTACACCGAGAAGAACGCAACCTGGGTCAACACCGAGGGCCGCGTGCAATATGGCGCCCGTGCGACCTTCCCGAAAGGCGATGCGCGCGAGGACTGGACGATTTTGCGCGCGCTTTCTGCAGTCATGGGCAAGACTCTCCCGTACGACTCACTTGAAGCGCTGCGCGCCAAGATGATCGCCGATCATCCGACGTTTGGGCAGGTCGACTATGCGCCGGGCGCGGCGGATGCGGCCGGCTTCAACCCCGCAACGCTCGGCGCGGAGGGCGCTCTCTCATCCGACCCGATCAGGAGCGCGATCGGAGATTTCTATCTCTCCAATCCGATCGCGCGCGCTTCGAAGACAATGGCCGAGTGCTCTCGTCTGCGCGCTGAGCGCAACGGCCTGAAGGTGGCGGCGGAATGATGCCACACCTTCTCAGAGTCATTCCGGGCGACCCCGCACTTGATGCGGGGGAGACCCGGAACCCAGGGATCGTAGAGCTGCGCGTTTGCTCTGGGTTGCGGATGGCGCTTCGCGCCTCCGGACTGACTCTGCTGAGGGGATTCAAACAATGAATCCCACCGCCGATTACGTGCCCTTCGTCAATTGGCCTGTGGAGGTCGAGTGGGGACTCATGAAGACGGGCCAGGTGCTCGCCATCATGATCCTGCTGCTGCTGACGCTGGCATTCATTCTGCTGTTCGATCGCAAGGTATGGGCTGCGGTGCAGTTGCGAAAAGGGCCGAACGTGGTCGGTCCGTTCGGGCTGCTGCAATCCTTCGCCGATTTCTTCAAGTTCGTGCTGAAAGAGATCGTCATCCCGGCCGGCGCAAATAAAACCGTGTTCATTCTCGCCCCGCTCATCAGTTTCGTGCTGGCGTTTGTCGCCTGGGCGGTGGTGCCGTGGGCGCCCAATGTGGTTATCGCCAACCTCAACGTCGGCATTCTCTATCTCTTCGCAATCAGTTCTCTGGGCGTCTACGGCATCATCATGGGCGGGTGGGCGTCGAACTCGAAGTATCCGTTCCTGGGCGGCCTGCGATCTGCCGCGCAGATGGTGAGCTACGAAGTGTCGATTGGCTTCATCATCATCACCGTTCTTCTGCTGGTCGGCTCGCTCAATCTCAACGATATCGTCGATAATCAGCGCGCCGGCTTCTGGGCGTGGCACGGGCTGCGCTTGTTCGACGTCGCCTCCTGGCCGACCAACATCCTTGTTGGCGTCGTCATGCTGGCGATGATGGTGATGTTTTTCGTATCGGCGCTGGCGGAAACCAATCGCCCGCCATTCGATTTGCCGGAGGCGGAATCGGAACTCGTGGCGGGATATCAGGTCGAGTATTCGTCGACACCGTACCTGCTCTTCATGATCGGGGAATATCTCAACATCGTGCTCATGTGCGCGATGATCAACATTCTCTTCCTGGGCGGCTGGCATCTGCCTTGGGGACCGATCGAGAGCGTTGGGCTATCGCCCTTCTGGACTTCGTTCCTGGCGATGGTCGTCTTCATGGTGAAGATATGGATCATCTTTTTCCTGTTCGCGATGGTGAAGGCGATCGTTCCGCGCTATCGCTACGACCAGTTGATGCGGCTCGGCTGGAAAATCTTCTTGCCGACTTCGCTCGCGGCCGTGGCCGCCATTGCCTACTACGTCACCTTCATGGCGCCGCCCGGCGCGCAGCATCTGGCAGGAGGCTGAGAATGCGCATGAAGATCGCACTTGCGGGCGCCATGACGCTGGCGCTCGCAGCTTGCCAAACGGTCAAGATCGAGAACGCGGCTGGAGGCACCTTCGATATCGGCTACGACGCGTTGCGTCATGGCTCGCTCGACGCCGATGTCGCGGCGAACCGCCATTGCGGCGGGGCGGCAACGATGGTGTCGGATACCGCGCATGACGACGGCCGCCATTATCGCAATTATCGTTGCACCCGGAGACGCTAAGTGGCTTCACGCCTTCTGCAAGCGGCCAAGGGCGCGTTGATGCTGGACATGCTGGGCGGCTTCATGCTCGGCATGAAGTATTTCGTGCGCCGCAAGGCGACGGTGAACTATCCGTTCGAGCGCAATCCGACCAGCCCGCGCTTCCGCGGCGAGCATGCATTGCGGCGCTATCCGAACGGCGAGGAGCGCTGCATCGCCTGCAAGCTGTGCGAAGCGATCTGCCCGGCGCAGGCCATCACCATCGAGGCCGAGCCGCGGGAAGACGGCTCGCGCCGCACCACGCGCTACGACATCGATATGGTGAAATGCATTTATTGCGGGTTTTGCCAGGAGGCGTGCCCGGTGGATGCGATCGTCGAGGGGCCAAACCAGGAGTTCGCCACCGAGACGCGCGAAGAATTGTATTACGAC
>JAFEDV010000416.1 GCA_018241475.1 Pseudomonadota bacterium
TGAAGCTGCCGGTGGGGGACGACAAGGAGTTCACGCCGCTGCCTGAAACGGCCCGATAGCTCGGGCCGCTTCTTGTTTCGCTCAGCCATGGCCTCCGGCCGGTTGGCCCATTTGCCGTGACGAGCGCCGGCGATCCGCCGAGACGGTCCCATACATTCACGCATTCCTTTTTGTCGGCGCGAGCGGCGCATTGGGCTCCAGCAGGCGCAGCAACCCTTCAAGCAATTGGATCGGGCGCGGTGGACAGCCGCGAACATGGAGATCGACGCAAATGACGTCAGAGACCGCGCCGACGACGGCGTAACTTTCGGCGAACAGCCCGCCATCGATGGCGCAATCGCCGACCGCCACCACCCATTTGGGCGACGGGGTTACCTCGTAGACCCGCTCCAGCGCCTCGCGCATGTTCCTGGTGACGGGGCCGGTGACCATCAAGACGTCGGCATGGCGCGGCGAAGCAACGAAGCGGACGCCGAAGCGTTCGAGATCGTAGAAGGCGTTGTTGAGCGCATGGATCTCCAACTCACAGCCATTGCAGGAGCCCGCGTCCACGTGGCGAATCGAAAGCGAGCGTCCAAGCTTGCGGCGCGCGGCTTTGTCGAGTCGCTTTGCAAGTTCGGCGAGTTCAGCATCGTCGAGCTTGGGCTTGCGTTCCGTGAGAGGCGGCAGCATTAGGCCGGAGAGAAGATATTTCCACATCTCAGAGGTCGTGCCCGGAATAGGAGCAATTGAAGCTCTTATTGCAAAGCGGGAAGTCGCCGACGATGTTGCCTTCGATGGCGGCTTCCAGCAGCGGCCATTGCATCCAGGATGGATCGCGCAGATGGCAGCGCGCGATCTTTGCTTCCGCGTCGAGCTTCAGCCAAACGAGCACGTCGCCGCGAAAGCCTTCGACGAGCGCCATGCCTTCGCCTGCGCATGCGGGCGTCTCCACGCGAAGCGCGCCGTCTGGAAGATCGTCGAGCATGCGTTCTATCAGCGTCATGCCATGTTCCGCCTCACGGATGCGGATCCAGACGCGCGCATCGACGTCGCCTTCTTGCAGAACTGGGACTTCCGGGGTGAAGCGATCATAAGGCGGATAAGGAAAGGCCGTGCGGGCGTCGAAGGCGCGGCCGGACGCTCGCCCGACAAACCCCCCGGCGCCAAATTGGCGAGCGAGTTCAGGTTTGACGATCCCGGTCCCCACCGTCCGATCCTCCAGGGAGGGCGTCTCGTCATAGAGCGTGATCAATCCGCGAAAACGTCGGCGCCAGTCGCGTAGACCTTTGCGCAGATGGCTCACGCCACTCGCATCAATGTCGCGCGCGACGCCTCCTGGAAGGATGAAATCGCGCATCAGCCGATGCCCGAAGCAGGCGTCGGCGGACCTTAACACACGCTCGCGCAAGACGCTGCAATGAGCGTGCATCATGACAAAAGCGGCGTCGTTGCAGATAGCTCCGATGTCGCCGAAATGATTGGCGAGACGTTCGAGCTCCGCCATGACGGCGCGCAACCTCTGCGCCCGCGGCGGCGCTTCGATGCCAAGCGCGGCCTCGGCTGCGCGCGCGAAGGCAAAGGCGTAGGCGACCGTGCTGTCGCCGGAGACGCGCCCTGCAAGCTTCAAGCCCCGCTCGAGATCGGCGCCAGCCATCAAACTCTCGACGCCCTTGTGGGCGTAACCCAGCCGCTCTTCCAGGCGCACAACGGTGTCGCCGTTGGCGGTGAAGCGGAAATGCCCGGGCTCGATGATGCCGGCATGCACGGGTCCGACCGCAACTTGGTGCAGGCTTTCACCCTCGGCGGGAAGGAAATCATAGCTTGGCGCGCGCGCTGCATGCGGAGTGCGCGCGAGCGGCGCGCCTGCGCTCCAGCGTCCGTGATCAAGCCAAGCTCTCCGATCAATCGCGCCTTTGGGCTCGAGACCGAACAAGTCTTCCACGGCGCGTTCAAAGCGGATTGCTGGCGCATGCAGCGCACCGATCGAAGGAAAGCTTCCTTCAACACATTCGAGGGTGAGCACCGCGAGGTCGGATTGGGCAGCGTCGAGCACCGCGAGGTGAACGCAATCCACTTCACCCCATAAGCCGATCAGCGTGAGCGCCCCGTCCGCGAGCGCGGCCGAAGCGTCGCGCCACTCGCCCTCGTTCACAAGGTAACGTGGCCAGGGATTGCGCGCGGCGACGACCGCGCCTGCGGCAAGGGCGCTCAAACTCATCCTAGCCCCCGCGCCACCATCTGGAACCAGGCCACAAGCACCGGCGGCAGGAAGACGCCGGCGGCGAACACCAAAGCGAGGTGTGCGAACATCGGTAGATAGGATGCCTTGACGGGCGCGCGAGACCCGGTCGGTTCACCGAATGCGACGCCAGTAAGCCGCCACATCAAGGCGCCGAAGGCAATGAGCAAGCCGAAAGCAAGCTGGAGCGCCAGAAGCGGCGCGCGCGCAAAAGTCGAGCTGACGATCAGGATCTCGCTCATGAACACGCCTGTTGGCGGCAGGCCAGCGATGGCGACGACGCCAAAGACGAGCGTCCACCCGAGCACTGGATGGGTTTCGGTCAGTCCTCGTATGTCGGCGATCTTTTGAGTGCCCTTCACCTGCGCCACGTGGCCGACCGAATAGAAGATCCCGGACTTGGTGAGGCTGTGCATGGTCATGTGCAGCAACCCGGCGAAGTTGGCGAGCAGGCCGCCGATGCCGAACGCAAACGCGATGACGCCCATATGCTCGATCGAGGAATAGGCGAAGAAGCGTTTGATGTCGCGCCGGCGGTAGAGCATGAACGCAGCAAAAATGACGGACACAAGGCCCAAGAGCGCCATCAGCGGTCCCGGCGCGATGGCGTGCGCGTTCGCCGCGAGCAGCAGTTTGAAACGCAGCACAGCGTAAAGGGCGACGTTGAGAAGAAGTCCGGAAAGCACCGCGGAAATGGGCGTGGGACCTTCAGCGTGCGCGTCCGGCAACCATGCATGCAACGGCGCCAGTCCGACCTTGGTGCCATAACCCAAGAGCAGAAAGACGAACGCCACGTTCAAGAGCGACGGATCGAAATGGGCGACGTGTTGCATGAGCACGGTCCAGATCATGCCATCGAGCCCCTCACCCACGATCGGTCGCGCGGCCATGTAGACAAGGATTGTGCCAAAGAGAGCCAGCGCGATGCCGACGCTGCCGAGGATGAAATACTTCCACGCCGCTTCGATCGCTTCGTGCGTGCGATAGATGCCGACCATCACCACCGTGGTCAGAGTCGCAAGTTCGATCGCCACCCACATCAGGCCAATATTGTTGGCGAGAAGCGCCAGGTTCATCCCGAACATCATGACTTGATAAAGCGCGTGGTAGAATCTGAGATAGGCAGGCGTCAGGCGCCCGATCTCGATCTCGTGGCCGATATAGCTGGCGCTGAAGATGGAGGTGGTAAAGCCAACGAACGCGTTGAGCGCGATGAAGACGATGTTGAGATTGTCAATGAGCACGTAGTCGCCGGCATGCTGCGGCAAGGTGAAAAGCGAGCTGGCCGCGATCAGTGTGATGAGGCTCGCAAACACGTTGAGCCACGCCGAGAACCGATACGACGGAATGATCGCCAGCAACGCGGCGGCGACAGCCGGGCAAGCCAAAATGACCGGGACTGGATCGAAGTCTGGCGCCGGCCAGCTCATAGACGCTCTCCGCGGAAGCGGTCGAGCGCGTGCACATCAACAGTGTCGAAGCGCTCGCGGATGCGGAATAGGAAAACACCGATGACGATAAGCGCAATCAGCACCGAGAAAGCGATGCTGATCTCGACGACGAGCGGCATGCCGTTGGCGCCGGCGGCGGCCAGAATGAGTCCGTTCTCCAACGACATGAAGCCGACGATCTGGCTCACCGCATTGCGGCGCGTCACCATGATCAGGAGCCCGAGCAGAATGACGGCGAGTGCGAACGCCAAATCCTCGCGCGCCAGCGGATCGGCGCCCGCGGTCACGCGCAGCATAACCATCATGGAAAGCGCAACCAGCCCCATGCCCGCGAGCATAGTCGCGCCGATGCCGCCTACCGTCTCGATCTCGCGGTGGATACCCATGCGGCGCACCATGTTGTGGAGTGCGATGGGGATGATGCCGGCCTTCAAGACAAGCGCGATCGCCACCGTCACGTAAAGGTGCGGCGCGTCCTGCACATAAGCTTGCCACGCGACGGATGCGGCCAAGACGACGGCGTGCAGGGCAAACACGTTCAACAGCGCATAGAGGCGATCCTGATAGAGCAGCATGAAGCTGACGAGCACGAGCGCGCCAGCCAGGAGGTGCGCGATGTCGAAACTTGCGCCGTGCATCTCTTAAAGCCCTTGCGAAACGAAGCGCAGCAAGACTGCAAGCAGGCCAAGCATCAAAGCTGCGCCGATGAAGTCGGGCGCTCGAAAGACGCGAAGCTTGGCGATCGACGTCTCGAAGACGGCCAAGGCCACTGCGCAGACGCTGAACTTCGCCACATAGGCCCCCGCCCCGATCGCCAGCTCCCACCAACCGCTTGCCGCCGGCGCAATGCCCCACGGCAGGAATACGCAAGCGATGAGCGAGATGTAGGCGACAAGCTTGAGCGAGGATGCGAGCTCGATCAGCGCCAGGTGGCGGGCGGAGTACTCCAGCACCATGGCCTCGTGGACCATGGTGAGCTCAAGGTGCGTCGCCGGATTGTCGATCGGCATGCGGGAATTCTCGGCAATGGCGACGATGATCAGTGCGATCAACGCGAGCGCCAGCGAGACCCGCAGGCCAACCGCTGGCGTTTGCATGAACTCCGCGATGGTCGAGAGCTGCGTAGAGCCTGCGATCAGAGCCAGCGTGAAGACGATCATGATGAGCGCTGGCTCCGCGAGCGCGGCGATCATCACTTCGCGGCTGGCGCCGATGCCGCCGAAAGCCGTGCCCACATCCATGCCTGCGAGCGCGAGGAAGAAACGGGCGCCGCCCAGCAGTGCAACGATGGCGAGGAGAGCCGCCGCCCATGAGAACACAAGGCCTGCGGCGAAGGTCGGCACCAAGGCTGCGGCGATCCAGGTGGCGGAGAAAATGAGGTATGGCGCAACCCGAAAGAGCCACGAGGCGTTCTCGGCCATGGTCGCTTCCTTGCGCAGCAGACGCGCCAGATCGCGGTAGGGCTGGAAAATCGAAGGTCCTTGCCGACGCACGAGGTGCGCCTTGATGGCGCGCACGGCGCCCGTCAGCAACGGCGCGACGATCAGCACCAGCGCCATCTGCGCGCCCTGCACGAGAAGGTCGCGGAGCGTCAGGGCCATAGCGCCAACGCCAAGAGCAGCGCGATGAGCGACGCGAAGACGAGACTCAAATAGCGGCGGATTGTGAGAAACTGCAGATAATTGAGCTTGTCGGAGACGAAGGCGACGAGCCCGGCGATCGGCGCATAAAGCGCGTCCCAAAGGCGATCGCGCACATCGACGCGAAAGCGCGCCGCCTCGAACGCGCCAGGCGCTGGCATGTCCACCTGTTCTCGCGCGCGGAAAACGAAATCGGCGAACACGCGCCGGACCGGCTGCGCCATGCTGCCCGCGCCATACTGCGTGATGGAATTTGGATTGGGAAAACCGCAATCCCACGCCGGCGTGCGCCGCAATGAGCGCGACGCAAACCAATGGATGGCGAGCACCGTCGCCGCCATCGAGGCAAGGGCGAATGCGAATACGAGAAGCCCATTGTAAGAGGAGCGGCTCTCGGCGACCGGCACGATGGAGAGCCACCGATCATGGATTTGCGCCGGCATATGGGCGCCGACGGCAAGCTGCGCCGCCGGCGCAAACGCATCCATGACCAACCCCGGCAAGACGCCGACGATGAGGCACGCGACGGCGAGCGACAGCATCGCGCTCAGCGAAAAGAAGTCCGTCTCCTTTGCGTCCGCTGCGTCAGTCGAGCGCGGTCGGCCCAGAAATGTCACGCCATATGCGCGCACGAAACAAGCCGCGGCGAGCGCCGCCGCCAAAGCCAGCATTGCGCCAACGCCCGGCACCAGGATTTTGAGCGGCCATTCGTGCAGCTGGGGGCTCAGGAGAATGGCCTGCAGCGTCAGCCACTCAGAGGCAAAACCGTTGAAGGGCGGCACCGCGGAGATGGCGACGCTGCCCATGAGGAACGCCAGCGCCGTCGCCGGCATGCGGTGAATGAGCCCGCCGAGCTTATCCATCTCGCGCGCGCCTGTCGCTTCCAGGACGGCGCCCGAACCAAGAAAGAGCGCGCTCTTGAAGAGACTATGATTGAAGGCGTGAAAGATCGCGGCCGTGAACGCGAGCGCTGCGGCCGCAGTGAGGCCATTCGCTTCGAACGCCAGCGCGAGTCCGAGCCCTACGAACACGAACCCAATGTTTTCGATCGTGCTATACGCCAAGACACGCTTCAGATCGGTCTGGATCATGGCGAAAAGCACGCCCAAGACCGCGCTCAGGCCGCCTACCAGGAGCACGATCAGACCCCACCACCAAAGCGGTGCGCCAATGAGATCGAAAGCGATGCGGATAAAGCCATAGACCGCGACCTTGGTCATGACGCCGCTCATCAGCGCCGACACATGGCTAGGCGCGGCCGGGTGCGCCAGCGGGAGCCACGCGTGTAATGGCGCAAGTCCGGCTTTCGAGCCCGCGCCGATGAGCGCCATCAGCAGCACTGAAGCTGCCGCGACCGGCGCTGGCGAATGGGCGCGCATCGCGGCGAAATCGTAGCCGCCCCCAGATCCCGCCAAAAGCCCAAAGCAGAACAAGAGCGCGAGTGTGCCTAAGCTCGCCATCACGATGTAGATGTAGCCGGCGCGCGCGTTCTCGCTTTCACGATGGTGGGTCATCACCAGCGCCCACGATGCGAGCGACATGAATTCCCAGCCCATCAGGAACGAGAATGCGTCCGCGGCGAGCACAACTACATTCATCGCGGCAAGGAAGAGCGGGAAGAACGGCAACACGCGCCCGCGCGCCGTCTCGTGTCGTCCATAGCCGATGGCGAAGATGCACGCGCCAGCCGCGCCCAGATCGACGATGACGAGAAACGCCGCCGATAGAGCGTCCAACCGAAAATGCGCGCCAAGCGACGGCAGCCCCAACGCCAGAGTCAGTGATTCCACACTATCGCTGCGCCACAGATGCGTGGCGCCAGCGACGAGGATCGTGACCGACGCAACGAACGCGAGGATGTAGATGAGCCCGCTCGATAGTCTCGATCTGAAGGTCAGCACTGCGAGCGGGCCAAGAGCCAGAAGCGCGGCGATGGCCAAAAGCGATCCGGCCAAGGGCGGCGGCGCAAGAGCAAGGAGCGGCGACGCGGTCATTTTCGCCGCGCCGGTTTGGATTTGAGGCGCACGCCGCGTCCGCCGGCAGCGCTGGTTGCGCCCTCGCCGATGAGTTCGATGCCAGCTGCATCAAGGGCGCTAATGAGCTTGGTGAGCGAGTCGACGTTGCCGCGGATCACGTCTTCGCTCGCTTCCATGCGCTGAATGGTCGGCAAAGAGAGGCCCGAGCGGGCGGCCAGCGTTCTCTGATCGAGTCCCGCGAGCGCCCGCGCGGCGCGCAGCTGCGCGCTTGTGATCATGTCTTAGACATCACTTTAGATGGTTCTACATGCACAATTTGGTGATTCGGGCAACCCTGAAAAACCGAAGATCGATGTTGCTTCAGCATCGATCTTGGTTTCGCTTTCGGATCGCGCGGACGCTTCCGCAGGTCGGAATCGACTCTATTGCACTGCGGATCGCGCACATTGCGGCGGTTGCACCCACGCCGGCAGAATCGAGTTGTGGCTGGCGCTCAGGCGCTGGCGGCCCCATTGGCGGCTCGATGAGCGCTGCAGCCGTTGCGGCAGCCCACGCGCCCGACGCGGCCCAACTTCGTCGTCGGCAATGAGGACGCCGACGCGCTGCTTGTCACGAGCGAGGTCTAATTTCGCACACGTCGCGGCCATTCTCACTGAAATGGATCACGTGCGGCAGCGGCTTTGGCACTTGCACCGCGACATAGGCAATGATGGTGGACGTTGAAGCCGGCGCCGGCGTGAAGTCTGTGTGCACATCCAATGCGTCCGCGTCCGTCGATTTGGTGACGCCCGTTACGGTGAAGAGATGCGCAGGGTCGCCAGCGTTGGTCTCGCGCGCCATCATGACGACAGCATGATCGCGCCAAATCTCGGCTGGCGGCGCAAACCTGTTTTCGTCCATCACCGCCGCGGGGTGCATGCGGGCTTCCCAATCGGCAGCAGATTGGAACGCAGCGCAGAACCGCTGATCAGCCGGATCCCAGGGCGCGACGAACACGTGATAATCATTCGGATTGAGCACCGTGTACGGCGGATAAGCGGCCGAGCATGCCGCCAGAGCCAAGACTGCAATCAATGCGCGCGGCTTCATCAGCTGCATCCCTCGGCGCGAGATTAGTTGTGCGGCGTGCGGCCAACAATTCGGGTATGTCATGGAAGCCCTCGCGGATCGATCCGGGCGAACAAAGAGAGGCGCGAGCCTCGGCCCGCGCCTCCCTCGGTTTTAAAAGCCGATTAGCGATGACCGCGGCCGTTGCCGGCTTGGTCGCTTGAATCGCTGTCAGTGATTCCACTGCCACGACCATTACCGGCTTGATCGCCAGAATCATGATCGGTGAAGCCGGTATGACCGCGGCCGTGCCCGGCTGCATCTGTCGAGTCATGGTCGGTGACGCCAACGCGGCCGCGACCGCGACCGGCAGGATCGCTGCTATCGTGGTCGGTGACGCCCGTGCGTCCGCCGCGACCGCGTCCAGCTGGGTCGGCGTATTGGCCGCTGTCGCTGTCGCTGATGCCGCTGTTGCCGCGGCCATGACCAGCCGGATCGGCGCCAACACCGCTATCGTGGTCCGTGACGCCCTGATGACCACCGCGACCATAACCGGCGCGATCGGCGTGCGGCCCGGAGTC
This sequence comes from Pseudomonadota bacterium, assembly GCA_018241475.1. Lineage (GTDB taxonomy): Bacteria > Pseudomonadota > Alphaproteobacteria > Caulobacterales > Aquidulcibacteraceae > Vitreimonas. The sequence goes on from JAFEDV010000416.1 coordinate 8,917, forward strand.
GCCGTCCGTGAGGCCAGTGCGGCCATATCCGGAGCGATCAGCATTGCTCCCGGAATCATTATCCGTGTGGCCCGTGTAGTTCTGCGCTTGAGCGCGACCAGTGACGATCCCCACTGCGCCGCCCGCAAGCACGGCCGCACCTGCGACCCGGCTCATAAAAGAGCGGCGGTTCAAGCGTTTCTTATTCTCTTCGGACATGCATCATCCCCATGAATCTCCCCGGCGGCAGAGTGCCTGCAAATCTCGCTTGAGGATAGCCTTGAAACACCAGCCGCTGCATGACAGCCGTCACGATTAATGGGAGCTCAGTTCAGCCTTTCGAGTTAAGGTTGTGACGAGCGGCTGAACAGGCCAAGATTCTGGAATGTCTCACTCGATCTAAAGCGGACATTCGCGACCTTTAGAACGCTTTGGCAGCATCCGCCGAAAGTGGACACTTAGTGGGCGGCCCGCATTCGTCAGGATGACCCCGGAACGTTTCGCCCCAAACTACCTCCTGCGCGTTTCGCAGCGGCGCTCCCACGCAAGGCACACTCGAACTCGAGCATTTCGGGGTCGGAGCCGATCGTGACCCGCAAGGCGCTCGGCATGTCGTAACCACTGAGCCCGCGCACGAGAATTCCGCACTGCGCCAAATGCAGCTCCATCGCACGCGCGGCTTCAGGTCCCTCCGGAAAAAGCGCCGTTACGAAATTAGTTGCTGACGGCAACGTTCGTAAACCCGCATTGGTCAGCGCGTGCGTCAAACGTGGCCGCATCTCGCGCACCAGCGTCAATGATCGCGCAACGAAATCGCTGTCACCCAAAGCTGCGATCGCCGCTGCCTGCGCCGGCGTCGCCGCATTGAAAGGAAGGCGAATGCGGTTGAGCGCGTCAACGATGGGCGCCGCCGCATAACCCCACCCAATCCGCAGCGCCGCCAATCCGTGCAACTTCGAAAATGTTCGCGTCAGCACCACATTTGGCGCCGTCCGCGCCAGCGTCATCCCATCTTCGTAGCCTGGCACGCCCTCCGCGAACTCGGCATACGCCGCATCCAGCACCAATACGACATGCTCGGGCAATCCTGCATGCAAACGCTGAATATCGGCGAACGGAACGCATGTGCCGGTCGGATTGGCGGGATTGGCGACAAATACCACACGCGTCGTCGGGTCCACCGCCGCCAATAGCGCATCGACATCAACAGCGTAGTCGCGCTCCGGCGCAGATACCACGCGAGCGCCGGCCGCCTTGGCCGCGATCGCCCAAGCGGCAAACGCATAGTGCGGCTGCACCATGGCGTCGCCCGGCGAAAGATAAGCTTGGCACACGAGGGAAAAAATCTCGTCCGACCCCGTGCCAAGCACGATGCGATCCGCCTCGAGCTTATGCTTCGCTGCGATAGCCTCACGCAGCGCGATCGCTTTCGAGTCCGGATAGAGATGCAGGTTCTCCGCCGCCGCCACATAGGCGGCGCGCGCTTTCGGACTGCAGCCGAGCGCGTTCTCGTTCGCCGACAATTTCAACGGCGCAGCAAAGCCCGCCGCCTTCGCTTTGCCCGGCACATACGGCTTGATGTCTAGGATCGTGCTCTTGGGCGCAGGACCACTCACGTCTTGGCTCCCCCACGCCGCGCCAACACCGCGAAAGCGTCCTTCATCGAGAGCCCTCGCGCCCGCAGCAGCACGGCGAGGTGGTAAAGCAAATCGGCGGACTCCTCGCAAAGCTCCGCGTCACTGCCCGCCGCTCCAGCCAGCGCGCATTCCACACCCTCTTCACCCACCTTCTGCGCGACGCGCTTCACGCCCTCTGCCAGTAAACGCGCGGTATAGCTCTCGCTCGTCGGCGCATCCGCGCGCGTTGCAATCGTGCGCTCCAGTTCCGCAAGCACGTTCACGCTTATTGCCGTTTCGTCACCGAAGCACGTCGTTGTTCCGAGATGGCACGCCGGCCCCGCCGGCTCGACACGCAGCAGGAGCGTGTCGCCATCGCAATCGGCACTAACATTGCGCACCTTCATCCGATTGCCCGATGTCTCGCCCTTACGCCAACGTCTCCCACGCGACCGCGAGAAGAAGGTCGCCTCGCCAAGTTCAATCGTCTCTACGAGTGCAGCACGATCCATGTACGCCAGCATCAACACGCGCAACGTATCGGCATCTTGCACTACGGCAGGCACCAGGCCGCCGCCCTTATCGAAGTCAATCCGCGCGATCTCATCAGGCGTCATGATCGCACCTCAAATCCCGCTTCGGACACAGCCGTCTTCACCTCGCCGACGCTCGCTTTGCGAAAATGAAAGATGCTCGCAGCCAGCGCCCCGGAAACATCCGCGCCGCGAAAAATATCCACGAAATGCCGCGCCGCGCCGGCGCCGCCTGATGCGATCAACGGTATCGTCAGCAACTTTCGCGCCGCCGCCAATTGCTCCACGTCATAGCCGTCGCGAGTGCCATCGCGGTCCATACAGTTCAGCACGATCTCACCAGCCCCGCGCCGCTGCGCCTCGACAATCCAATCCAGCGTTTTGCGCGGCGTCCGCCGCATGGTCGACGCATCGCCGGTGTATTGGTGCGTCATCCACTCACCGTCGACCGCGCGGCTATCGACTCCCAGCACCACACATTGCGAGCCCGCCACATCCGCGAATTCATCGATGAACTCTGGTCGCTCCAACGCGGGTGAGTTGATCGATACTTTGTCCGCGCCATGCTCAAGGCACGCGATCGCCTGCTCGATGGTGCGAATGCCGCCCGCGACGCAGAGCGGCACATCCATTTGCCGCGCAACTCTTGCAAGCCACGCATAGTCAATAGTGCGCTGCTGCACCGACGCCGCAATGTAGTAAATCACAATCTCATCAGCGCCTTCGTCGCGATAGCGCAACGCCAGATCGACGGGATCGCCCGCGTCGGTGTGGCCTTCGAAGCGCACGCCCTTCACGACGCGGCCATCCTTCACATCGAGGCAGGCGATGATGCGCTTAGAGGGCAAGAGCATCCTCGAGAGCTACGCGGCGATCATAGAGCGCACGCCCAACGATCGCGCCCGCCACGCCAGTCTCGCGCAACGCTCGCAAATCCTCCAATCCCGAAACGCCGCCCGACGCCTGGATCGCCAAATCCGGCCGCACCGCACGCAGCATCCGCAGTAACGCGAAGTTCGGCCCACTCAGAACGCCATCGCGCGTTACATCGGTGACCAGAATGTGTTTGAGCGCGCCCTCAGGATATTGCGCCAGTGAGTTGATGAGATCAGCGCCGCCGCTTGTCGTCCAACCCGCCACCATAACGTCGAAGGTATCGCCCAATGGGCGTACGTCGAAGGCGCAACAAATCCGCTCAACACCTAATGATGCGATCCATTCGCGCACTTCATCCGGCCGTTGCAGCGCCGCAGAACCCACCACCACGCGGCTCACGCCGGCATCAATCAGCGCCTGCACATGCGCGAACCGCCGGACGCCGCCGCCGAACTGCACTTTAGCGCGCGTGCGTGTCAGCTGCCGTAGCAAATCGCGCTGCATGGGGCGACCCTCACGCGCGCCGTCGAGATCGACGATGTGAATCCATTCCGCGCCCTGTGCCGCGAATGCTTCGCCCTGCTCAACCGGATCACCATAGGTGGTGACATCGTCGAACTTGCCAAGCGCCAAGCGCACGCACTTGCCGCCCATGATGTCGATGGCGGGCAGGATCAGCACGGCAAGCTCAGAAAGTTTTGCAGAACGCGCGCGCCGGCAGCGCCCGAACGCTCCGGATGAAACTGACACCCAAACGCGTTGCCGCGCGCCACCAGCGCCGAGAAACGCGCACCGTACTCGGCGGTCGCTATTGTCGCTTCGCCAACCGGGCACACATAGGAATGCACGAAATATGCATAGGCATTGTCCGCCACGCCTTCGAGCAATGCATGCTCCCGCTTCGCTTCCAGCTTAGTCCAGCCCATGTGCGGCGATGGGGTCTGCGCTGACGCCGGCAATCGCGTGACTTTGCCGGGGATCAGCCCAAGCGTTACCGCATCGCCTTCTTCACTCGCCTCATAGAGCAATTGCTGGCCCAAACAGATACCAAGCAAGGGCCGCGTAAAGCGCGCCAGCACGTCGCACAATCCCTTCTCGCGCAGCAGTCGCATCGCGTGCGCCGCCGCGCCAACCCCAGGAAGGATGATGCGGTCCGCCTCCGCAATGCGCGAAGCGTCATCGGTCAACGTCGCCGCCGCGCCCAACCGCTCCAAAGCAAACATCACCGACGCAGTGTTGCCCACACCCAATTTGACCACGGCGGCGCTCATGCGATCACGCCTTTCGTCGAAGGCATCGCCTGCCCCTCGATCGCAATCGCCATCCGCAGCGCCCGGCCGAACGCTTTGAAGCACGCCTCCGTCTTGTGGTGATCGTTCTCGCCCGTCACCGCAACATGGATCGCCGCCCCCATGCTGTGCGCGAGCGAGCGAAACACGTGCTCCGTCATTTCAGTTGGGTACTCGCCCAGCTTTTCCTGCTTGAACGCGCCTTCGAACACCAGATACGGCCGCCCGCTCAGATCAACCGAGACCTTCGCCTCCGCTTCATCCATCGGCAGCACGAAGCCGAAGCGCGCAATGCCGCGCCGCTCGCGCAGCGCCTGCTTCAGAGCCTGCCCAAGCGCTAGTGCGCAATCTTCGATGGTGTGATGCGGATCGATTCCGAGATCGCCATCGCACGTCAACGTCAATGCCACACCGCCGTGCTGTGCGACCTGTTCGAGCATGTGATCATAGAAACCCACGCCGGTCTTTACCAAAGGCGACGCTTGGCGATCCAGATCGAGGGTCACCGCAATCTTGGTTTCCTTCGTCTCGCGCACCACCTCCGCGCGGCGCCGACGAATGATCGGCTCGTTTTTCTTCGCTGCCTGCGTGCTGTCCAGCCGGATTTCGGCGGCGCGCGCATGCGCTTCCAAGCCCTCCAGCCGCGCCAGACGCGCCGCGTGTCCCGCAATACGCGCCACGCCGTCCGGATCGATCTCCTGGACGGTGAAGCTCTTCATGAACGACGCCGTTGTCACGCCACCCCAAGCCTTCGCGGCGCCGTCGGTCGGCAGCACATGGCTTGGCCCGGCCACGTAGTCGCCGTAGCTCTCCGCACCATTTCGCCCGACGAACACGGCGCCCGCATTGTTGACGGCGTCAACGACGCGCGCCGGCTCAGCAACGGCCAGCGACAAATGCTCCGGCGCGTAAGCATTTGCGACTTCGATCGCTTCAGTTAGGTCACGCACTTTGATGAAGCGCGCCTGTTGCCACGAACCACTCGCGATCTCGCGGCGCGGCAACGTCGCAAGCTGGCGCCCTACCTCCGCCTCGATCGCACACAACATTTCGTCCGACGTCGAGATCAGCACCACCTGCGCATCCGCGTCGTGCTCTGCCTGGCTCAGCAGGTCCGCCGCCACATAAGCAGCACTTGCGCCCGCATCAGCGATCACCGCAAGCTCGCTCGGTCCCGCCGGCAAATCGATCGCCGGCCCGCCGGACAATCCAGCCGCGTAGCGCTTCGCTTCGGCCACGTATGCGTTGCCCGGTCCGAACACTTTGTCCGCCTTCGGCAAGCCTGCGCCAAACGTCAGCGCCGCGATCGCCTGTGCGCCGCCGATCCGCCAGATCGCGTCAAACCCGCACGCCGCCGCCGCCACGATGATCGCCGGATGTGTCTCGCCTGACCTGCTAGGCGGACTCACCAACACGCGCTGCGGTACGCCGGCGACGCGCGCCGGCACTGCCAACATGATCAGTGTCGACACCAAAGGCGCCGAACCTGCCGGCACGTAGAGCCCGCAAGTTTGAATCGGCCGCCACACGCGCCGACACACCACGCCCGGCGTCGTCTCAACACTCGCCGGCTTCGGTGCGCTGGCCTCGTGATAGAATTGCACTTGATCGATGGCGAACTCGATCGCCGCAAGATCTGTTGCTTCCAGCTTTGCCCGCGCCGCGCTCACGGCCGCGTCGCTAAGCGCCAAACTCTCAAGCGGCCGCCCATCCAATTTGCGGCACCAACGATCGACCGCCGCTTCGCCCCCGCAACCCACTTCATCGAAAATCGTGCGTACCGTCTCGATCAGCGCCGCATCGCGCCGCTCTTCAGGACGAGCCAGAGCTTGTGCGCGTTCGCCCGGCGACAGCTCGCTCCAATTCAAGCGCTTCATCGCCGCCTCACATCATCTTCTCGATGGGCAGCACCAGAATCGCAGACGCGCCGGCCGCGCGCAATTGCTCCAAGGTTTCCCAGAACACCGATTCCTGACACACAGCATGCACCGCCACGGCATCCTCGCGCCCCGCTAGCGGCGTCACCGTCGGCGCCCCGGCGCCCGGCAAAATGCGCGAAATTTCCGCGAGCGACGCCTTGGGTGCATTCATCATTACATATTTTGCGCCTCGGCTGGCCGACACCCCGCGCAGGCGCTGCACGACGCTCTCAGCGACATGCGTGAGCTCGGGATCATCGCGCTGGATCGGGCTGCGGATCAGCACCGCTTCGCTCTGCATCACCGTGTCGACCGCCGCCAGGCCGTTAGCCTCCAACGTGGCGCCAGTCGACACCAAGTCGCAAATCACCTGCGCCAGCTTCAAACGCGGCGCCACTTCCACCGCCCCGCGCATCGGCACGATTTCCGCCCACACACCGGCGCGCTCCAGAAAGCGCTTCAGGGTGTTGGCGTAACTGGTGGCGATGCGCAGGCCTTTGAGCGATTGCGGCCCCGCATAGCTAAAGCCTACAGGCGCCGCGATCTTCAGATCACAGCGGCCAAAGCCCAATTTCATCACTTCAGTCAGCGCGCCGGCGCCGTGCTCCTCGACAACGTTGCGCCCGACAATGCCGAAGTCCGCGATACCGACTTCAACGAATGTCGGAATGTCGTCGTCGCGGACGCACAGCAAATCAATCGGCGCATTCTCGATACGATAGAACAGCTCATTGGCGCCCTTGATCACGCGAAATCCGGCGGACTCGATAATCCCGATGCTCCCCTCGCCCAGCCGCCCGCTCTTCTGGATGGCGATCCGTAAGCGCGGTGTCATCGGCGGGCGCTCGCCAAACGATCCAGAACGCGCCGGTAACCTTTGTGCGGCATGTCCTTCAGGAACCGCGCCACGCGCACCACCGTAGCGGTGCTGGACTTCGCCTTAGTTGCAATCTCCCGATAGGAGAGTTCACCCGCATCCAGCAATTGCGCCACCAGCCAACGCTCCGAAAGCGCCCGCACTTCGCCCGGCGTGCACAGATCCGCCAGGAACGCCTCCGCCTCTTTGCGCCCTTCCAGGGCCAGCAGCGCATCGACTAAGTCAGTTTTCGCCATTGTCTTTGCGTGCTACTACGTTAATACGGTGGAGGCAAGCCGGATTTGGTTGTTCGCAGGGCGAACGTCTCGAATGGGGCCAATGCCAGCCCTTCCGTTCCCACGCGACGAAATGTCGGCAATGGGGGAGCCGTCTTTCAATCCGTCGGCATATCACCTGCTCTGCGCCCTGATGGCGGCAATCGGCTATGTCCAGCTCAGCGCTACAGGAGCTGCTGCGACAGAAGGTGCGCGCGGCGGAACACCGGCATGGCTGCGAATGTTTTGCTGAAGCGATGGACCTGCTTCTGGGAGAGCCCAATGAGAGCTCAGTTAGCCACGCTTGGCGCGGTCGCGGCGATGTTGTCGATCGCCACTTTTGCGACGTCCGCCCACGCACAGCGATATTATCGCGACTACGACAACTACAGCCGAACAATAACGCGTTGTGATCGGGATGGCGATCGCTGCGCGACCTATCGCTGCGATCGAGACGGCGATAACTGCCAGCGCATCAGCGGCTGGTATGCGCGCTCCTACGTCGATCAACGCGGTTACGGTTACGGCGGCGGTCGGTATTACGATCGCGACCGGTCATATGATCGCGATGACAGCTACACCGTGCGGCGCTGCGACCGCGACGGCGATGACTGCTATTATTATCGCTGCGATCGGGACGGCGACGCCTGCCGCCGGCTCTAGAACTTCACGAGGGGGAGGCGAGCAGCTCGCCTCCCTTCCCTCATCGGCGTGAGCTGCCGCCGATTCAGTGGACGCTCGCCGAACCGCCTCCGGCGGCGCATCGGAGGAGGATTCTTACCGGCGCCGCGTCGACCGCACCTTGACTGCTCCGGCATGATCGCCGCCCATCCACAGCGACGACTATTCTGGCATGGCAACGGTCATCCCTTCCGGCGGCACCGAGGCGGACACGCACTCCGTCGACTCTTTGAGCCGTCTTGCGCTCGTCGGCGCCTATGAACCAATGCACCCACAAACATGCACAAGAAGGGCTGGTGGACCCTAGCGGGATCGAACCGCTGACCTCCTGCATGCCATGCAGGCGCTCTCCCAGCTGAGCTAAGGGCCCTATCAGCAACACCGCAAGCAGCGCCGTTTCCGGATTTGGAAGCGGCGAAACTAAGCTTCGTCCGTGCGGCGTCAAGCGCCGCTGTCGTCCTCCTCGGCGTCCGGAACGCCGAGTTCGTCTTCGTTAAACTCTTCCTCGTCCTCGAGCATCGGCACGGAATCGTCGTCGGCGGCGTCGCTGACTTCTTCCTCTTCCTCGGAGAAGCCCTCGGGAATCTCCTCGCCAGCGGGAGGCCCTTCCTCCTCGTCATCATCGGTGCTGAGGATCGGTTCGGCTTCCGCTTCGGTGTCGACCTCAGCGGTCTCTGGCGCCGCTTCGTCTTCGTCCTCGTCCTCACCGCCTTTGACCTTCTTGTCCTCGAGGTCTTCATCGTCCTCGTAGGCGGCATCGTGGGCGGCGACGCGGGAGCGCCCGCGCTTCACCCGCACGCCTTCATCGGCGGGATCGAATGCAGTCGAACACTTGGGGCAGGTGGCGGGACGTTTGCGGAGGTCGTAGAACTTCGCGCCGCAACTCGGACAGACTTGTTTATCGCCCAGATCGGTCCTGGCCAAATGGCTCTCCTCTACCCTGCCCCGATTGATTCACGCCCTTCGCGCGGGGCGCTCGCTTGCCACTATCGTGGGCCCCTGTCAAAAGCTTTATCGCTGCATTTTCAGCGGCTGACGACGCGAGCAGACTGATGCGGCTGAAGTCCCGTTTCTCTGGGCCTCTGAGCGGTCGCGCCCGTCCTCCAGGCGACAAATCCATCTCCCATCGGGCGCTCATTCTAGGCGCGCTGGCGCAGGGCGCGACGACCATCGATGGGCTTCTGGAGGCTGACGATGTCCTGCATACCGCCCAGGCGGCGCGCGCCTTTGGCGCAGCCGTGGAGCGCGGCGGCGACGGACGCTGGACCGTCGAGGGCGCTGGCGGCTTCAAGCAGCCGCCGGAGACCATCGATTGCGGCAATTCGGGAACCGCAGCGCGTCTCCTCATGGGCGCCGCTAGCGCCTATTCCATCAGCGCCCGCTTCGATGGCGACCAGTCGCTGCGCAAGCGGCCGATGAACCGGATCGTCGCGCCGCTGACGCAGATGGGCGCGCGCTTCGACAGCGCCAAGGGCACGCTGCCGATGGTCGTGCATGGCGGCAAGCTGTCCGGCATAACCTATCGCTCGCCGGTGTCGTCGGCGCAGGTGAAATCGGCCGTGCTGCTCGCGGGCCTGGGCGCCGAGGGCGAGACGATTCTGATCGAACCGGAGCGATCGCGCGATCACACCGAGCGCATGCTCAAGGTATTCGGGGCCAACATCGACACGGTCGAGATCGACGGCGTCGCGCGGCCGAGGGTGCGTGCGAGCGCGCTCAAGGGCGCCTACCTCTACGTGCCTGGCGATCCCTCCTCCGCTGCGTTCCCGATCGCCGCGGCGCTCATTGCGCAAAAATCCGAAGTGCGGATCGAAGATTTGCTCGTCAATCCATTGCGGCTCGGCCTGATCGAGACTCTGCTGGAGATGGGCGCTGCCCTCACTTTCGAAGAACGCCGCGACCCGATCGGCGAGCCGATTGCGGACCTCGTGGTCAAGACCAGCAAACTCAGGGGCGTGACGCCGCCGCCGCGCCGCGCGCCCGCCATGATCGACGAATTCCCGATCCTATCGGTGATCGCCGCCTTCGCCGAAGGCGAAACCCGAATCGAAGGCGCAGCCGAGCTTCGCATCAAAGAGAGCGACCGCATCACGCTCATGGTTGACGGACTGAAAGCATGCGGCGTCGACGCTGAGGAATTGCCAGACGGCCTCATTGTGCGCGGCGAAGGACCAAAGAGCGTGCGCGGCGGCGCCAGCATCCGAACCCATGGCGATCATCGCGTGGCGATGTCGTTCCTGGTGCTGGGGCTGGCCTCGAAAGAGCCAGTCGTGGTCGATGATGCGGAGATGATCGCTACCTCGTTCCCGGATTTTCCGGGTTTCATGCGTAGTTTCGGCGCCAAGATCGAAAGCGCCTGAGACGCGCCTTTAATGGCGTCTTCACCACGCTCCTAACCGCTCCCTTAACGCCGCCTCCCTATGGTCGCCGGAAGATAAATATGGTGGGGACATGCGGAACTTCGGCTTGCGGACAGCCATTGCAAGCGCTTGCGCGATCGCCGCGCTGAGCGCGCAGGCGGCCGCCCAAGGCGCCGACGACTGGATCGTGCAAGGCGAGGCGCTGGCCCGGCGCATCGAAGCCGGCAACCTCATTGTCACCAATCACACCCGCGCCGATCGTCAAGCCGAAGCGGCGGGTCTGCGCGGCGAAGAACGCCTGCAGGTTCTCTTCGATCTTGCGGCCGACGACTACATCGCTTCCGACGCGGAGGCAGGCGCACAGTCGCTGGCTGCGTTCCAGCGCGAAGCCGCCGCGCAGAGCGATCCGCACTATCTCGCCATGGTGCAGATGCTGCGGGCTTACCGGCCCGCCCTCGATGGCGACTATGTCGCCGCACGCCGCAACCTGACGCGGGCGCTCGCCGCTGCCAACGACGTGATGGCTCGCGCCGCCGGTTCGCGCTTGCTGGCCTATGCGCTGACCGACCTTGGGCTTTTCGGCAATTCGCTGGAGGCGGCTCGCGCTGGCCTTCTGCATCTGCCCGACAATGCGGCCACGCGTTCACTTCGGTCGGGGCTACATGACGCTATGGCGTACAACGCCGTCCGGATCGGGGACTATCCGACCGCGCTCGAACATCTCGAGCGCACAGTCGAACTCGACACCGCCTCGCACAAGCCGATCGACGGCGTCGTGATCGTCAACAACATCGCCAGCATGTTCGCGCTGGCGGGCGCCACCGAAAACGCTGCGCGCCTCGCGGAAATCCATCGCCGGCTGAGCGAGCATACCGGCATGCCGGTGATGCGCTTCTTCAGCGACCTCCTCTGCGCCAAGGTGAGCTATCTGGGGCAAGCCTACGCCGCAGCAGTGCAGTGCGCCGACGCGGGCCGTCGCGTCGCTCACGCGCCGCCGGAATACATGACGCGGCTGCTGGTCTTCCGTCTGCGTGCGCTCGCCCGCCTCGACCGCGCCGCCGAAGCGCGCGATGCGATCACCGAACTGCGGACGCTGGCGGCTTCGCGCGGCGATCCGAGCCTGAACGAGCAACTGGACGTCATCGAGCCGGAAGTGTTGAACGCCGAAGGACGCTATGCCGAGGCGTTTGCCGCGCTCAGGGCGGCGCACGAAAACGCCGAGCGCCTGCAAATGACCCGCTTCAACGACGGTGTACGCGACCTGCGCGCCACCATGGAGAGCGAAGTTGCGCAAGCCGAGGAGCGTGCGGCGGCGCAGTCGGTGCGTTCCGAACTGCAGGCCCGCTCGCTGGAACGGCTGACGCTGGCTATTCTGCTGGCGGGCGCCTGCGCCGTGGGCCTCCTCGTCATCTCCATCCTGATCGCACGCAGCCGGCGCAGCATGCTGAAGGCGGTCGGCCGCGCCGAGGAAATTCTTGCCCGGCGCGGCGGCGAAGTCGCTGCGCACGACGCCAA
>JAFEDV010000417.1 GCA_018241475.1 Pseudomonadota bacterium
ATTGCTTGAGCGGTTCGGCGGCCCAATATGTGAGGCATGCGTACATTGATCAGCGGGCTGGGCGTCGCGGGGCCCGCTCTTGCCTATTGGCTACACCGCGCAGGTGCGGAAGTCACCATAGTCGAGCGCGCCCCACAATTGCGCCGCGGCGGCTATGTCATCGATTTCTGGGGCACGGGCTATACGATCGCCGAGCGCATGGGGCTGCTCCCGCGCATCAACGAGCGCGGGTACTTCGTCAACGAAGTCCGTTTGGTGGACGGCGATGGCCGGCGTGCGGGGGGCTTTTCTGGCGAGGTGTTTCGGCGTTCACTCAACAATCGCTTCGTCAGCCTGCCGCGCAGCGAACTTTCTGCCGCGATCTACGACGCGATTGCCGGCGATGTGAACGTGATCTGGGACGACACGGTCATCGCCATTGACCAGCAGGCCGATGGCGTTCGCACTACATTTGAGCGCACGCCGGCGCAAACCTTCGACCTCGTCTTCGGCGCGGGCGGCCTTCACTCACCGGTGCGCCAGCTTTGCTTTGCGCGCGAGGCCGATGTCGAATCCTATCTCGGTTTCATGGTCGCCGCCTTCAGTCTCGGCGGCTATCCGCATCGCGACGAGGATGTGTACCTGAGCTATGGAGAGCCTGGGCGGCAGGCGTCGCGCTTTTCCATGCGCGACGACCGCACGCTCTCTCTCTTTGTCTGGCGCGACGAGAGCGGTCAGGACTCAGCCGCCAAGACGCTTGAAGCGCGGCGCGCGGTGTTGCGCCAGCGCTTTGGCGGCATGCGCTGGGAAACTGACGAAATGCTCAGCCTCTTGGAAACCAGCGAAGACCTCTATTTTGATCGCGCCAGTCAGATTCATCTACCAGCTTGGAGCAAGGATCGCGTTGCACTGATCGGCGACGCCGCATTTTGTCCGTCGCTTCTCGCTGGCGAGGGTTCAGGCCTGGCGATGACCGCAGCCTATGTTCTCGCCGGCGAACTCAAGCGCGCCAATTGGGATCATGCGCAGGCCTTCGCCAACTATGAGCGGACTATGCGTCCATTCATTGAGAAAAAGCAGAAGGCGGCTGCGCAGTTCGCCGGATCGTTCGCGCCAAGAACGCAGCTCGGCATCACCTTGCGCAATTGGGTCACCAAGGCGTTCGTCATCCCCGGCGTCGCCGACTTGTTCATGGGCTTTGCCTTGAAGGACGACTTCACGCTGCCGGACTACGCGATGTGAAAACGCCCGGCTCACGCCGGGCGCTTTACCGATCTAGGGTCCAGACTCATTAAAGCCACCAGACGAGGGCGGCGACAAGGCAGACGGACGCGAGGTAGTTGCGCGCCAGACGGTCGTAGCGTGTTGCGATGCGCCTGAAGTCCTTGAGCCTGGTGAAA
>JAFEDV010000418.1 GCA_018241475.1 Pseudomonadota bacterium
AATTTCGGCGTTCAACTTTCCGGTCGCGGTATGGTCGTGGAACGCGGCGCTCGCCTTTGTGTGCGGCGACAGCGTGGTGTGGAAGCCCTCGGAAAAGACCCCACTTACCGCACTTGCCGTGCAAGCCATCGTCGAACGCGCAGCCGCGCGTTTTGATGGCGCCCCGAGCGGCTTGAGCCAGGTCATTATCGGCGGCCGCGCTGTTGGCGAAATGATGGTGGAGCACCCTCGCGTGCGACTTGTCTCCGCAACCGGCTCCACCGAAATGGGCCGCAAAGTCGGCCAGCGGCTTGCCGCGCGCTTTGCGCGCTCGCTGCTCGAACTTGGCGGCAACAACGCCGCCATCGTCGCGCCCAGCGCCGATCAGGACTTGGCCTTGCGCGCCGTCGCCTTCGCGGCGATGGGCACTGCAGGCCAGCGCTGCACGACGCTTCGCCGTCTCTTCGTGCACGACAGCATCTATGACGGCTTCGTCTCGCGCCTCAAAAGCGCTTATGCCTCAGTGCCTGTCGGCGATCCGCGCAAGGACGGCGTGCTGATCGGGCCGCTGATTGACGGCGCGGCGTTTGACGGCATGCAGAATGCGCTGGCCGAGGCGCGCAAGACCGGAAGCGCCGCGGGCGGTGAGCGCGTTGAAGTCGTCGAGGCGCCGGACGCTTATTTCGTGCGCCCGGCGCTCGTGGAAATGGACAATCAAAGCGAGGTCGTGCTGCGCGAGACCTTCGCGCCGATCCTGTACGTGATGCGCTACACCGATCTCGACACCGCCATCGCGGCGCAAAATGCGTCCAAACACGGCCTCTCCTCCTCGATCTTCACGCTCAACGTGCGCGAAGCGGAGAAATTCGTGTCGGTGGTCGGCTCTGATTGCGGCATCGCCAACGTCAACATCGGCCCATCCGGCGCTGAGATCGGCGGCGCGTTCGGCGGAGAGAAGGAAACCGGCGGCGGCCGCGAAGCCGGCTCAGATTCCTGGAAAGCCTATATGCGCCGCGCCACCAACACCGTGAACTTCGGAACGAGCCTGCCGCTCGCACAAGGCGTCAAGTTCGACATTTAACTCGGGGCAATGACTGGCGTACACGCCAGTTCGGGTGAATGTCACTATGGAAATTGCGCTCCTCGTGTTGGCGACAATGCGCCTTGCCTGACGCAGCACCGCTGACGGCGGGAAGTGAGCCACACTGCCGCTCGCGAAAAATGGTCATAGGTCCGGTGCTAGCTCGTTTTCAATATTGGCTGGTGTTGCTACTGATGCGAGATGCGCCCAGCGGCTCATGATCGATTTGGCGCCGATGTGCAGCTCACGCCCGAAATGGTCGCCGCGTTCGCGGCCGTGACTGAACGGTGACACACACACCATGCGCAATCCGACCGAGTCGCTCGCCACGAGTTCGTTGAAAACGCTGGCTCAGGTTCCGAAAAATCGGAGGATTGGCGGCGCGCAATTCGACCGGGTTGAGTTTGCGTTACGATGCATTCCATCTCTCGCATGGGAGGTCTCGTTGCTAGCCGAGCATCCAGACGTGAGAGACGCGATCGAGCGTGAAGCGCTCCGCTTTCCCCCTCCCTTCGAAGGGAGGGGGTGGGATGAAGAACCGAAGTCAGCGTGGTTGCACAAAGGCCGAGGTTCACCATGCCCCTCGATCCCCTCTCCTCAAGGAGAGGGGAAGTGGAGCCAAGCCAGCGGGGTCGCAACCGCTGGGGTCCATGGAGCAGGCAGCTTCAATGCACGCCGCCGGCCGCGCCGCCTCCTGGAGTGAAAAACCTCCAGCGACGGCGCCGGTGAGAAAACGATCGCCCGGGGCGCGTCGAGAGACGCGGGCGTTGTTCAGCAATGAGCAGCGCAGAAACCCAAACCACCTTCAGCGCCTCTGGCGCGCCCCGTCTCCCGCTTTCGGGAACCGCTCTTTGAAAACCGCATCGGCGGACGCACGCGCTTGCGCGTGGCGTCGCAGCCTAATTGGTCAGGTGGAACGGGCTGAAGTCGGTGTCGCGATCGTAATAGTCTTCGTGCTCGTGCTTCTTCAGGAATGCGGTGATCCGATAGGTCACTGGCAGAAGCACGATCTCCACGAGCGTCTTAGTGATGAACTGTGCGCCAACGAGTTTGAACACCAATTCGTCCGGCATGATGCCTGAACCCAGGAATGCGAGCGGATAGAAGATCGAGCTGTCGACGGCTTCCCCGGCGATCGTCGAACCCACGAACCGCGCCCACATGGACTTGCCGTTGGTCCACACCTTCATCTTGGCCAGCACGAACGAATTGACGAATTCTCCGCAGAAATATGCGGTCATCGACGCCAGCGCGACGCGCCAGGTATTGCCGAATGCGACCTCATAAACGTGCTGGTTGGGCCAGTCCGGCGCCGGCGGCAGCGCTACGATCACCGCCGACATGATCGCCGCGAAGATGAGCGCGGCGAAGCCGGACCAGATCACTTTGCGGGCGCGCGCGTAGCCGTACACCTCTGTCAGGATGTCGCCGAAGATGTAGGAGATCGGGAAGAAGAGTACGCCGGCGCCAAACGTGATTGGATAGCCGAACAAACTCACCTGCGCCGCCTTCGCCGGACCGATGAGGTTCGAGCAGATGAGGATGGTGACGAACGCCGCCATCACCAAGTCGTAGTATTTGTATGCGCGTCGCGGCTGCCCGGCTGCCGTCGTCGTGTTCATGCTGCCCCGCATTCTCTTCGCGGCGAAGAGCTTAGGCGACCTCGGGGCTGACTCGCTAGTGCGGCGCCGGTGGATGCAAGACTGGGCTGTAGCGATCGCGCAGTTCGGTCTGGCGCGAAGTCAGCGGCGCCTGCCGGCCTTCGATGAACACCGCCGTCGGCGCGCTCATCACTTCCAGCGGATCGCCATCCCACACCACCACATCGGCGAGGTAGCCGCGCTGCAGCCGGCCAAGTTCGTTGCCGACCCCAAAAATATCGGCTGGCCCGCGCGTGACAGCCGCGAACGCATCCTCCCATGGCAACCCGTTGGCGACGGCGCTGCCAGCGAGCTGCAGCGCCAACCGCGCCTGCTGGGCGTCGACGGTGCCGGGGCCTGGCGCGATGGCGAAGCGTACGCCGGC
>JAFEDV010000419.1 GCA_018241475.1 Pseudomonadota bacterium
AATCTATAGAAAAGTGCGGGAGGCCGTCCTCGCGCAACGGATCGAGCGCGCGATGGATAAGGACCGCATCCTCGAGCTCTATCTGAACCAGATCTATCTCGGCAATCGCGCCTTCGGGGTCGGCTCGGCGGCGCTCAATTATTTCGACAAGCCGCTCGATCAACTCACCCTCGGCGAGGCGGCTTTCCTTGCTGTGCTGCCGAAAGGGCCGTCGAACTACGACCCTCATACCCCGCACGGTCTGGCGCGTGCGCTCGAGCGACGCGATTACGTGTTGGGGCGTATGGTTGAGCGCGGATACATCACCGCAGCTCAACAGCAAGCCGCGCACAACGAGCAGATCGTCACTCACGACCGCTTGTCCGGCGATCAATACGTCGCCGCTTCGCATTTCGTCGAAGAGGTGCGCCGCCAAGTGCAGGGCCAGTACGGCGAGCAGGCGCTCTATGACGGCGGCCTGTCGATCCGCTCAACGATCAACACGCGCTTGCAGCTGATCGCCGCGCGCGCCTTGCGCGACGGCCTCGAAGCCTATGACCGCCGGCATGCCTGGCGCGGACCGATTGGAGCCGGCGATCCGTCGGGCGACATCCGCACCCAATTGCGGGGCGCGACCGCGGTCCCGCAACTTTCCGATTGGGTCCGCGCCATGGTCACCTCGACCCAAAACGGCGTCACGCTAACCGACGAGAACGGCGCTACGGGACGCCTCCTGGACGCTGACGCGCAATGGGCGGCGCAGTGGTCGCGCACACAAACGCAACGCGCGCTCCGTCGCGGAACGATTATCTACGCCGAGCGCGGCGCCAACGGGCGCTACACGCTAAAGCAGGTGCCGGAACTGCAGGGCGCGTTGGTCGCCATGGACCCGCACACGGGCCGCGTGCTGGCGATGGTCGGGGGCTATTCCTTCAACGAGGTGGGCGGCTTGAACCGCGCCACGCAAGCGATGCGCCAGCCGGGTTCGTCGTTCAAGCCGATCGTCTATGCGGCGGCGTTGGACTACGGACTGACGCCGGCCACGCTCGTCGACGACGGTCCGCTCTCGATCAATGCGGGCGACGGCAGCCAGTGGTCGCCTGAGAACTACGAACACGATTGGCTCGGACCGACAACGCTGCGTCGTGGTCTCGAACTCTCACGCAACGCCATGACCGCCCGCGTCGCTTATCAGCTGGGGCCGGATCGCGTGCTGCAATATGGGCAGCGCCTTGGCGTGCTTAGCCAAAATCAGATCGCCGTGTTCTCGCTCGCGCTCGGCGCCGGAGAAACATCGCTGCTTCGGATGACGACCGCGTACGGCATGTTCGTCAATGGCGGCCACTGGATTCAGCCGATCATGATCGACCGGATTCAGGATCGCACCGGCCACTCGATTTTCCGTCGCGACCAGCGCCCATGTCCCGATTGCAACGCCGAATGGCACGGCCAGGCGCCGCCGGTGCTGGCGGACACGCGTCAACAGGTGCTCGACCCGGTCACCGCCTATCAGATCGTCTCGATGGCTCAGGGCGTTGTCGAGCGCGGCACGGCGGCGACCGCCGTCGGCTCGCTCGGCATTCCGCTGGCGGGAAAGACCGGCACGACCTCCGATTTCAAGGACGCCTGGTTCATCGGCTTCTCCCCCGATCTGGTTGTCGGCGTGTGGACGGGTTTTGATCGTCCGCGCAACATGGGCGAAGGCGAAACCGGCGGCCACGTTGCGGCGCCCGTCTTCGGCGCCTTCATGCGCCAGGCCCTGGCGAACGTTCCGCCGACGCCGTTTCGAATCCCCGCTGGCGTCCGCCTGGTGCGCATCGACTACATGACGGGCCTGCTGCCGGGCCCATCGACGACGCAGACCATCCTCGAAGCCTTCCGGCCGGGCACCGAGCCGACGAACAACGTCGCGAGCGCCTCCCCGTTCGTGTTCGGCGGCACCGACCCCATCGATCCGCGCGTGCTATCGAACTTCACCGGCGTGCCGCCAGAGAGTGCGAACGCGCCGCACCAACAACCGAACCAACAGCAGAACCAGCAGCAGGATCTGAACGGGCTGTATTAGGCGAAAGACCGGCTCGCTCCAGGGCGCGCTTCAAACGGCGCGCCCTTTCGCCTATCTAAGCCGAAACTGAATTTTCACAGGACGATTCATGCGCGCCGAGATTTCCTCACTCGCCGACCAAGTCACCTCCGCCGTCGCACTGCTGCGGAGGCGTCTTTGACTGGGACCGTGCTCAGGTCCGTCTCGATGAACTGAACGCGCTCTCCGAGCGGCCGGATTTCTGGAACGATCCCGAGAAGGCCCAGAGACTCATGCGCGAGCGCAACAAGCTCGACGCTGGGGTCAATGCGATCCTGTCGCTCGAACGCGACGTGAAGGATAGCCTCGAACTCGCCGAAATGGCCGAGGCCGAGGGCGACGAAGCCCTCGTCGACGAGGCGCAAAACACGCTGAGGAAGGTCCAGGAGCGGGCAGCGAAAGCGGAACTCGAGGCGCTGCTTGCCGGGGAGGCGGACGCCAACGACGCCTACCTTGAAATCAACTCCGGCGCCGGCGGAACCGAGAGTCAGGATTGGGCGGCGATGCTGTTGCGGATGTACGCGCGTTGGGCCAATGCACACGGCTACCAGGTCGAGGAACTAGAGCATCAGGACGGCGATACCGCCGGTATCAAGTCGGCCACATTGTTGATCAAAGGCGAGAACGCCTACGGCTGGCTGAAGACCGAAGCGGGCGTGCACAGGCTTGTGCGCATTTCGCCGTTCGATTCTAATGCGCGACGCCACACTTCGTTCGCGAGCGCATGGGTCTATCCCAAGATCGATGAATCGATCGATGTCGAGATCAACGAAAAGGATGTGCGTACGGACACCTATCGTTCGTCGGGCGCGGGTGGCCAGCACGTGAACAAGACCGACAGCGCCGTTCGCTTGACCCACATCCCGACCGGCATCGTCGTCGCTTGCCAGTCCGAGCGGAGCCAGCACAAGAACCGCGCTTCCGCCTGGGAGATGCTCAGGGCCCGCCTCTACGAGGCGGAATTGCAAAAGCGCGAAGCGGAGGCCCGGAAGCTCGAAGACAGCAAGACCGAGATTGGCTGGGGCAGGCAGATACGGTCCTACGTCCTGCAGCCGTATCAGCTGGTCAAGGACTTGCGGACGGGGGTGGAAACGTCCGACACACAAGGCGTGCTGGATGGCGATCTCGATCAGTTCATGGCAGCATCCTTGGCGGCGCGGGTAAGCGGGGCCGGCGACAAGGCAGTCGAGGACATCGACTAAGTGATCAGGGCGGGGCGGGATGGATACGGGGATTCCAGAGGCTGCGATCGTCGAGCACTCGGGTGGCTGGCTGGCTGAATATCAGCGCGGCAAGCGCGCCGGCGGCTCGGCCATGGACACCTTCCAGGGTGTGCTGGTCGACGAGATCGTTTTGCCGGAGAGCGCTGCAAAGGCTGACGATCCGGCGGTGATGGTGCGGGCGGCCATTGCGTTCGCCGACGCCATGCAGAACCAGGCGTTCTATCTGCCCGGCGAATTCGCTCAGGAGGCGGCATGGATATTCTACGTCAACGATTACCTGGATCAGGTGAACGACGGCGGCCACGTTCAGTACTTCGCTAATCGCGGCGACGATGAACTGGCGCTGCGCTGCACAGCGTTCGGCCTCAAAAGCATGCTCGCCGATCCGCATCTGGCGCTCTTCAATCTGTCGGTGCAACTGGAGACAAGCGAGCCGAAAGCCGCGCACAAAGCCGCGCTTAAGGCCGGATTCAAGAACGCCGCGGAAGCAACACGCGATCTCGACCGCAAATTTGCGGCCATCGAGCGGGAAGAGCCGCTCGTGCCGCGGCAGCGCACCTGGTTGAAGAGCTTGCGCAAAGTGAGCGTGACGCCGGACGAGGAAATCCGTCAGCGCATCGCCTATCTGATTGCGTCGAACCCGCTGCGCGACAGCCGCGTGCAGGAAGCCCGGCGCTTGCAGGCGGATAAAGAAGGCGCCGACCCAATCTATATTTCGGTGCGGTCGCTCTGCGATCAGGCTGGAGTGCAATTCAGCAGCCTTCGAGGCCTTGGTCTTACGCAGGTGCGGAGCCTGTGGCCGGAAGGACCCAGAAAGCGCGCGTTTGCATGGCGCGTTGAAACCGATCGCGGGCAGCGCATCGCGCTGTTCTACGTGGACGGCGGCTTTTTCAAGAAGCATCTCGCGGTGCTGACCTCTCCGGGCGAAGCTCTGCCGCAAGGATCGCTCGCGATGACACCGGAAGAGTTCGCTGCCGTTGTCCCTCGGCGGACCTGACGAACCTCTCGCGTCTTGCCCGACGTTTAGACTAGCCTTGCCAGCCCGGACCCAGCTCTGCTTGACAGGTGTTGATTGATCGTTCAAACAACACGAAATGGCTGCGCAATCGCCCCGAGAGAAGATCATCCAGACCGCCATCGAGCTGTTCTGGCTCAAGGGCTACAATTCGACCTCGGTGGCTGACCTGCTGAGCCGTACGCAGCTCAATTCCGGCAGCCTCTATCACGTGTTTCCGTCCAAACAGGACGTACTGGTCGGCGTGCTCGAGACGCTGAGGGACAATATCGGGCCGATGCTGCTCGAACCGGCCTGGGGTGGGGTCGCCGACCCCATCGACAAGATTTTCGCGCTGCTCGCGCACTATCGCACCGGCATCATTGAAACCGATTGCAATTATGGCTGCCCAATCGGCTCGCTGGCGCTTGAGCTTCACGAGCCGGACCCGAAGGTGCGGGAGCTGCTTGCCGCGAATTTTGACGCATGGACCGGTGCGGTGGAGCAATGCCTGAAGGATGCAGGATCGCGTCTGCCGGCGAAACTGGATCGCCAAGCGCTGGCGGAATTCATTCTGACCACAATGGAGGGCGCCGTGATGCAAGCGCGCACGCATCGCGATGTGGCCTATTTCGACCGCGCCGTTGAGCAGTTGCGCCAGCATTTTGCGCTTCTGGAAGAGAACGCGCGGGTTCGCGCATGAGGAGGATCGCGATGGCCCAGGCACTAAAGTTTGCGTTCGCAGGCGCGGTGCTCGCCGCGGTGTGCGCTGGTTCGGCCCAGGCAGGGGACGGCCCGCTGGCGCAGATGCACTTCTTTGAAGGCTGTTGGCACGGCGTGTTCGGCGGTGCAGGCGCTGTGACCGACGAACGCTGTTTTGCGCCAATGCTGGACGAACATTATGTGCGCGATACCCACGTCGTGCATGGCGGGGACGGCGCCTATAGCGGCGAGACCGTCTATTATATCGACGCGCAGAGCCAGCGCTTGGCTTTCACGTACTACGCTTCGGATGGCGGCATCGCGCGTGGGTTTGCGGAGGCCGACCAGCATGGACTCACCTTCCCACCCGGCCAATGGATCGGGGCCGATGGGCAGTCGCTGACCATGCGTGCGACGTGGCGGGCGGAGGGCCCGAACCGCTACGTCGCGATTTCCGAGGTCCAGGAAAACGGCCGGTGGCGGGAACATTTGCGTATCGTCTATACGCGCGCGCCTGAACGCTCGCCGCCCGCCCGCTAGGCGAAGCCTTGATTGCGGCTACGCGCGCGACATCTCTCCTCGAACGAACGAGGAGACAGAGATGGCTCGTGACGTCGCGGTCCTGGTGGGCAGCCTGCGGAAGCAGAGCTTCACCCGCAAGGTCGCCAATACCATCGCTGGAATGGGCGGAGCGAACCTGGCGTTCCGCTTTGTCGAGATCGGAACGCTGCCGCTCTACAATCAGGATCTCGATCCCGATGCGGTGCCCGACGCCTGGGTGAAATTCCGCAACGAGTTGCGCCCGGCCGAAGCGGTGCTGTTTGCAACGCCGGAATACAATCGCTCGGTTCCGGGGGTGTTGAAGAACGCCATCGACGTGGGCTCGCGGCCCTATGGCAAAAGCGTGTTCGCGAAGAAACCAGCGGCGGTTGTCAGCGTGACTGACGGCGGTTTAGGCGCCTTTGGCGCCAACCACCATTTGCGCCAGTCGCTGGTGTTTCTGGATATGCCGGTGCTGCAGCAGCCGGAGATGTACATCTCTGGCGTCGCCAAGCTGCTCAACGAGCAGGGCGAGGTCTCGAACGAGTCTACGCTTAGCCTCTTGCACAAGTTCGTCGATGCGTTCGCGGCGTGGATTGAGGCAAACATCGCTCCTGAGCAGACTTAGCGCGTGCGGGCGTCTCACCGGCGCGTCCGGAACGCTCTCGTCAATGTTGGATAGGGCTGCCGCGACGTCTTACTCTTCGAAGAAGCAAAAAGACCCGGGTTGCGCCGGGCCTCTGACTTATTTTGCGCAAGTCTAGTTCGAGCCGCCGACGATGACGCCTGAGACCATGCGGTCTTCGCTGGGGTCGCCGAACACCGAACTGCCGCCGCCAAAAGTGTTGGCGGGGCGCGGCGTCTGCTGAACCACTTGCGGCTGCGCCGTTGCGCCGGGTCCTGACTGCGACAGCGGGTCCTGCAGGTAGCGGCATTGGCCTTCGAACACCGCGCCCATTTCGACCGAGAGCGACTGATGGACGATGTCGCCGAGCACGTGGGCGTTGCGCGCCAAGACGACCTTGCGCGCGCGTATCGAGCCTTCGACGCGGCCGTGAACGGTGACGCTTTCGGAGACGACGTCGCCTTTGACCATCCCGGTGTCGCCGACGGTCAGCGAGCCGCCGCGCACATTGCCCTCAATCTCGCCATCGACCTGGAGTTCCGCGCCGTCGGCTTCCACCGTGCCGGTGATCTTTACGCCGTTAGCGATGATCGACGCGATGCCGCTGCGGCCCGTCGTCGTTCTGCGTTGTGTGATTGGGTCGGGAAGTGTCGGCATCGTCGTGGAAGTAATCGTCTCTGGTTTACCCTTGTTCGTGAACATGCCGTCCTGCCCTTAAGAAGTTGACAGGATCAACCGCCCTGCCGCGGAACCAGACCTCGTAGTGGAGGTGTGTTGCAGTGCTCCGCCCCGTTGAACCCATGGATCCGATGCGTTGCCCGATGGCGACGTGTTCGCCGGGTTGCACCTGGATATCGCGCAAGTGCGCGTAGCGTGTCTTGAAACCGTGGCCGTGGTCGATCTCGACGCAGAAGCCGTAGCCATTGCGTGTGCCGGCGAATACCACCGTGCCGGGCGAGGTGGCGACGACCGGCGCGCGTTCGAACGCGGCCATGTCGAGGCCGGAATGGTAGGCGGCGCGGCCGGTGAAGGGATCGACGCGGCTGCCGAAACCCGAGGTTTCGCGATAATCGACGGCGACCGGCGCAGCCAGCGGCGTCGAGGCCATGATGCCGTCAAGGCGGCGGCTTTCGCTGATGCGGGCAGCAACTTGCTCGACGCGATTGGCAAAGGCCGGGTTCAGTCCGCTTTCGCGCAAATAGGCGACGAAGTCCTGTGGGACGAGCGGACCTCCGGCTGCTTCGGTTTCGGAACTCGGGCCGGTCAGCGCCGACATTGGCATGCCGGTGAGGCGCAGTACGCCTCGCTCTTGTTCGACACGCTGCTCGACCTGGTCTTCAAGTTGATTGAGCGTCTGCTCCTGGTCGGCGTCGAGGCGCTCGGCGCGCGCGCGGAAGCCGACAGCGGTTACGTGATACGGCTCCGAAGCTGCGGCGCGGCTCTCGCGCGGCTCAGCTTCATCGATCGACGCAGCCATGATGATGCGGGCGCCGTCGCGTTCAATCGGCCGAGCCGCCGCAAGCTGGAGACTCGAACCGCCGGCATATTCCAGTAGCGAGCGAAGAACCTCGTGGCGGTTTTCAAAGTCGGCGGTGGCGCGGTCGAACTGGCGTGTGCGTTCTTCGAGAAGGGCTTGGCTGGCGGCGGCCTGCGCGCGGCTCTCATTGAGCCAGCGATCGTACTTGGCCCGCTCGCGCTCGATTTCGTTGTTGGAGGCGGTGACCTGGCTGCCCTGGAGGACGGTGTTGGCGGTTGCGTAAACGCACCAGCCCGCGAGGCCGACCGCGGAAAGGGCTAGAAGGGCTTGTTTGCCCGGCGAGAGCGATACGTACCGGACCGTCCCGCCGCTCCGGTGATAGATCTGGCGCTCAGGAAACGCGCGATCAAAGAACGCTCGTGCCCGCGATCCGAACTGGCTCATGGTCCGCCACCGCCCGCTAACCTAAAACAAATTCTCGTTAGCCCCGCCAATGCGACTAGAACCTGAAACGGTTTCGAATTGCAACAGTCCTAAGCCGCCGTTTACAGGAATTTCAGCATTCTTAAGGTCGACTAGCGAGTTTCGCGCCAAATCTGGCTACCACCAAGTAAATCGGCGCTATTTTCCACCGAGTGCTTTAACCTTTTCGAGCACGTCTTCCACATGGCCGGACACTTTCACCTTGCGCCAGACGTGCGCGATCCGGCCCTTTGAATCGATCAGGAACGTGGCCCTTTCGACGCCCATGTAGCGCCTTCCGTAGAGGGCTTTTTCGACCCAGACGCCGTAGGCCTCACAGACTTCGCCATCTTCGTCCGAAGCTAATTCAACATTGAGCCCATGTTTGGCCACGAACTTATCGTGCTTGGCGATGCTGTCGCGGGAGACGCCGACCACCGTCGTCTTCGCATTTGCGAACTGTTTCGCTTTTTCAGTGAAGCTTAGTGCTTCTCGGGTACAACCGGGTGTGTCGTCCTTTGGGTAGAAATAGAGGACGACGCGCTTGCCTTTGAGGCTGGCCAAACTGACGTGTCCGCCCCCGGCCGTTGGAAGATCGAACGGGGGTGCGGGGTCGCCAGGTTTGAGCGCTTTCGCCATTGCGGGCCTCCGGGCCAGCGGCCGGCAGGCCGTTGGGAGTTCTGCGGTTTTCCGTAGCGCAGCGTTCCCGCTTTGCGCGACAAAGAACTCAAGCGCTAGTGTTTGCGCCGGCGGGGCGGCGGAGAAAAGCGGATGATACGCCGCTCGACGCTCATTGCCGTTGAGGTTCTGCTCGGCCTGGTCGCGGCGCTCGCGATCGGGTTGGGCGTGGCGTGGTGGCGGCTGAGCCAGGGGCCGGTCGAACTCGGCTTCTTGAAGCAGCAGATTCAGACTGAGCTGAGTCGGGCCCGGAGCGGGCGGCCGGTAGGCATCCGTGGCGTCGAACTAGCGTGGAGCCGGGGGGGCGGGTCACTCGAATTGCGGGCCGTGGGCGTGACAGTTGAGGACGGCGGCGGTCACGTGCTGTCCCGCGCCCGGGAAGCCCGGATAGAGCTGGCGGTGCTGCCGCTCATCATTGGGCGCATCTCGGTCGTACGGGCGGAATTTGACGGCGGCGAGATCACGCTAACGCAAAAGGCGACCGGCGCGACCTGGGTGGCGTTCGGGCCGCCTGGCAATCCGCCGGACGTGATCCTGCCGCCGCTGCCGCCCGGAATGACGCTGGAGCAAAGCGTGGCGCGCCTGCTCGACGGCCTGCAGACAGCCTTCGCGCCGGTGGGAAGCGCCGGGGGGCTGAAGGGCGTCGGCGTTCGCAACGCGCACTTGACCATCGTCCAGGAAAGCAGCGGCGCGCGTTGGACCGCGGACGCGGCCAATTTCCTGCTGCAACGGCGCGGAGACACATTGACGCTTTTGGCGAATGCACGCCTCGAAGGCGCGCAGGGCCTGGCGCCGGCCAGCCTAAGCATCACGACGGATACCCGCTTTCAGGCTGCAATCGTGCGGTTCGGCGCCGAGAATGTGCGCCCGCGTGCGCTGTTTTCGCAGGCGGCGCTCGGGCCTTTCGGCGGCCTGGATGCGCCGATGACGGCGGCGGTGCTGGTGGGCCTCGACCGCCGTACGGGGGTCAATCGCTTCGAAGGGGATATCGTCGTCGGACGCGGCAACGCCGAGATGGCGGGCGGCGTGTTCAATCTTGCGGGCGGACGGCTGCACGGGCGCTACGACATTCACAGCGATCAACTCATCGTCGATCGGCTGCAGCTTGCGGGATTGCGCACCCGCGTCCGCGGCGAAGCACGGCTGCGGGACGTATCACGCATCCTGCGCGCGGCGCCGAACGAACCGGCGGCCTTCGATATCGCCCTGCCGTCGATGACCCTGGATGTGCCCGGCACATTCAGCGCACCGATCAATCTGACCGACGTGCAAGCGGTCGGCGCCATTGTGTCGGCGGATCGCTCGATCAATTTTGCGCGCCTGCACGCGCGCACGGCGCAGGGCGTGATCGACGGCGCCGGGCGCTATTACTGGGGCGAGGCTGGGCCGGATCACGCTCTTCATCCTGGGTTGCAGCTGGATGCCTCCGTGGCCGGCGTGCTGAGCGTGCGCGGTGTCGTGGCGTTGTGGCCGATGTCTCTGGCCAGCGGCATGCACGGCTATCTCGATCACACCCTGAAGTCGGGCGCCGTGACCGATGCGCGCGCACACATCGACGTGCGTCCGGCCGACACGGTCGGGGGGCCGATGCGCAACGACGCGATCAATGTGACGTTCAACGTCAGCGGCGGCGAGATGCGCTTCCTCGACAGCATGTCGCCGGTGACGAATGCGCGCGCGAGCGCAGTGCTGGGCGGAAACAGCTTCCAAATGCTGATCCCCGAAGCGCGCCTCAACAATCTTTCCCTCAGCAATGGCCGCATCGATATCGCGCAATTCAGCCCGCACCAAGGGCAATTCATCACCATCTCGGCGCACGCCGAGGGCGATGCGCGCAACATCATGGAAGTGCTGGTGCAGCACCCGCTCAATCTGCGCGATCGGATACCGGTGGATCCGGCGAGCGTCACAGGAAGGGGCGCGGTGAACCTCACCCTGCAGCGGCCGATGGAGCATGAGGTTCCGTTCTCGGATTGGCGCTTCAGCGTCGATGGGCGGCTCCAGAATTTCGCCGGCATGATGTCGAGCCGGCATGTGTCGCTCGCCAATGGGCAACTTAGCGTGCGTGGCGATCAGCGGGCGATCAACGTAACAGGCCCGATCCGGGCTGGCGCCTCGAATGTGCAGATTGCCTGGACCGAACGGCTAAATCAGCCGCCGAGCCGCGTATCGTCGAGCTATCAAATCTCCGGCGACTTCGATGCACGCGACCTGGTGCGTCTCGGCTATTCGGTGGCGCAGTACGCGGAGGGCCGCGTCGGCGTCACGATCTCGGGACAAGGGCGCGGCTTCGACCTCGAACAGGCGCGCTTGGATTTGAACTTGAACAACGCCGCTGTCGAATCGCCTTGGCGGTTTTGGACCAAGCCCGCGGGGCAAAATGCGTCGCTGCACGTGAGCTTGGGACGCGGGCCCGACGGCGGCCTCGTGCTCGACGACATCGACGGACGCGGCCCCGGCACCACCATCCAGGGCATCGTGCGCCTCGGGCGCGATGGCCGCATCATGGACGTGAACCTGCCGCGACTGGTGATTCAAGGTCGATCGAACGCGCGGGTCACCGCTTCGCGCGGCGCCAACGGCGGCTTGAATTTCGAAGTGCGCGGTTCGTTGTTCGACGCCGCGCCGTTCATGAACGGCGATGCGAACATGGATGAGACCGAGGTTCAGCCAGCGGCCGCAGGCGCGCCGCCGCCGCGACCCGAGCCGGTGCATGCCAGCGTGATCGTCGACAATCTCAAGATGCGCGGCGGGGTGACGCTGTCGAACGCACATGTGGATCTGAGCGTTTGGCGCGGGGCGCTGGCGACGCTGATCGCGAGCGGTCAGTCTCCGGGCAACAAGCTGTTTTCGTTGGCGCTCGGCGCGCGCAATGACGATCCGCTCGGACACATCGCATTCCGCTCGGACGATGCAGGTTTCGCGGTGGCCGCACTGACCGGCACGCCCAACGTGGTCGGGGGCATGGCGACCGCGGATGGCGATTGGCATCCGGGCCCGCCGACCACTGCGCGCATCAATGTGCGCCTGCGCGACTTCCAGGTCGTGCGTATGCCGGCGCTAGCGCAGCTCCTCTCCTCCGCGGGTTCGTTGACTGGCCTAGCCGAAATGCTCAACGGCGACGGCATTGGCTTCGCCAACCTCGATGCCAGGCTGAACTACGCGAACAATCGCGTGATGTTTACGGATGCGCGCATGGCGGGCCCGTCGATGGGACTGACTGGCTCCGGCGGCTACGACATTCGCGCCGACAATCTGACAGTGGACGGCGTCGTGGCGCCGTCGCCCATCTTGAATCTGTCAATGCTGAGCAATGTGCCGGTG